>JADJJE010000004.1:300000-419297 GCA_016706685.1 Sandaracinaceae bacterium
GGGTGTGAGGACGCGCGAGCGCGTGAGCGGGGTCGTTCACAGGTGGGTCATCCGGCGAGTTCGGGGGTGGAGTGGCCCAGCGGGCCCGTGGTGGTGCTCGGCTCTGGCAATGCGCGCAGCAGCGCCTCGCCTTGTTCTACCATGGAAGCGAGCGTGGCCCGGCTGAGCCGAGGGGGGCGTTGGGGGCGGTCCACTTGGTCGGCCAGGCGGTCGAGGCGCCGCAGCGTGCTCCCACCTGCGGCCACCAGCTTGGGTGGCAGCCCGGCCGTGGTCAGCGCGCGCAGCACGTGCGGGGTGGCGGTGTCCGGGTGGAGCCGCAGGCGACGACGCAGCTCCACCAGCAGCTCCATGCGGTAGACCAGCGCGGAGGGCAGCGCATCGCCGCTCCCGCGCAACTGGTCGAGCCGACCGCCGGTGCCACCCAGCTTGGTGGGCGGCGAGGGCAGGAAGATGCTCCTTTGATACGGGGACGTGCGCGGCAGGGCGGACGCGGCGAACAACAAGAGGATGGCCGCGATGGCCCCGGCCAGCATGCGCACCATGACATCCGGCAGGTCCAGCGCGGTGGCCCGTGTCAGTGCGAGGCGCGTCCGCTCCAGCGGCCGGTCGGCGTTCAGCGTGCCGAAGCGCCCGTGGAGCGTGGCCTCAGGCAACATCAAGTAGACCTTTCCGGAGCCGCCATTGGAGGTCAAATACTGAAGTAGATTCAGAGCGAAACGCTTGTTTCCTCGAAACTGCATCATGTTGTTGATGAGCACGCTGGGGTCGCCCAGCACAATCAGCCGGCCCGAGCTGACGGCCCCCGCCAGCACCACCGCTTCGGGCGGGTCGCCCACCGAGAACACCGGCACCAGCTCGGGATGATGCAGGGTGGTGGGGTGGTTGGTGACCAACGCGCTGACGCCGGCGGTGATGGGATGGGACCCCCGAGGGGCGGCGATGGGCAGGTTGGGGTTGCCCCGCAGACCGCTGGCCGAAGTAGCCTGACGACGGATACCGAAGCTGGTGAGGAAGTCCCCCGCCGCCCCGAAGTCGTCGGCGATGGCCACGCGCCCGCCCTCGGCCATGAAGCCGCCGAGGCCCGGTGGGAGCGCGCTGCCCGGGAAGAGGATCACGATCGCGTCGGTGGACTCGAGCGCACCAAGGTCCAGGTCGGCCGGCGTGTCGACTTCGATGTGGTTCTCTTCGGCCAGCGCCATCAGCTCGCTCAGCCCGTTCCACTCGGTGTTGTCGGGCGCGTATTCCTGTTGGGCTTGGGCCAGCGGGGTGCCCACAGCCAGCGTGATGGCGCATGCCAGCAAGGCGCTGCCCCAGCCGGGGCGGCACGAGCGCGCCCCGGAAAGGGCCCTTTTGGCGAACGGATTCCACATGCGTGACAACGAACCTACAACACCGACACCACCGGTCGCGAAACGTTTCCCATCGGTACACGACTCAAGCATCAGGGCGTCTGTCAGAGCCTGCCCGAGAAAAACATAGTGTGAATGTTGTTCCCTACACCGCGCTTGGTATAGTGAACACCGAACGAACAACATCGTGCTTCCACCGTTCATCATCGACCAGATTCGGCAGCGTGAAGAGCGGGAGCGGTCCATCCGCGACCAGCCCGCCATTCAGCTCCCCATGCCGCCTCGGCGTCCGCCGATGCCGCAGCTGGATGATCCTGGTCGCGACCCCGACGCCGGCGAGCGCGGCGTGGTCATCATCGACCTCTGAGCTCAGCGCGTGGCCATGTCCCAGTGCTCGCGGATCTCGTCGAGCGTCAGCGCCGCGTCCGTGTCGCCGAAGTAGCCGTCGGTCTCCAAGGCGCGGTGGGCGAAGAAGCGTGAGCCGGCGATGCCGAGCACCTGGCCCGACACGTCTCGACTTTGATCCGACAGCAGGAACGCCACCAAAGGCGCCACGTGATCAGGCGTGAGACGCGCGCTGCCCTTCTGGAACAGCGGCAGGTCGGCCGTCTGCCGCGTGAGCGCCGTGGGGGCCACCGCGTTCACGCGCACGCCGTCCGGCCGCAGCTCGAGGGCTGCAGTGCGCACCATGCCCACCAGCGCGGCCTGCGCCATCGTGGCCGCCAGGTCGCGGCGCTGCCCCTGGAATGCGGCGCCGCCGGTCATCACCACCACGCTGCCGCCACCGCCGCGCTGCATGGGCGCATGGGCGGCTTGGGTGAGCGCGAGTGGCGCCTCGACGCCCACTGCGAACACCCGCTGCCGTTGCTCCGGGGTGGTGCGGGCAAAGCGAGCGCGCTGCGTGACGCCAGCACAGGCCAGCACCCCATCGAGCCGCCCGAAGCGGCTCACGGCCAGCTCGGTGAGCGCCGTGGCGGCGTCGGGGTCACACACGTCGCGCGCATCGGGCAGCACGTCGGCAGAGGCCGAGAGCCCAGCGGCCGCCCGCGCGATCAGCTCGGGATCCGCGCCCTCGCCGGCTTCGTCGCAGCCCAGGTCGTTCAGCACCAGCCGCGCCCCGAGCCGCGCCAAGAGCGTGGCGCACGCGAGCCCGATGCCCCGGCCCGCGCCCGTCACCACGATCACCTTGTCGCGCAATTCGGCGTCCACCGTGCGGGTGTATCCCAGGTGCCCGCTTCGTGCATCCGGGAATGCCGCCATGAATTCTCCTCGTTGGCGCCCGGTGCACGCCACGTCCCACCGCCACGCTCTCGGCATGCTCTTCCTGCGCATCCTCCCTCTCGGCCTGTTCAGTGTGCTGGCGCTCGCGTTGCTGGTGGCCCGCGTGGTCTTCACTCAGAATTCCGTCTTCCTGGTGTTCGCCTGGAACCTGTTCCTGGCGTGGGTGCCGCTCGCCCTGGCGCTGGGCCTCGAGCGCGCCTCTCGGCTGGGCAGCGCGTCCCTCCTCGGTGTGGCCTGGCTAGCGTTCTTCCCGAACGCCCCGTACTTGGTGACCGACTTGGTGCACCTGCGGCACCGGGCGCCCGTGCCGCTCTGGTACGACGTGGCCTTCTTCGCGACGCTGGCGCTGGCGGGCCTCTTCGTGGGGCTGGCCTCCCTCGAGATCGTGCATCGCGTGCTGCGCCGCCACGTGAGCGCCCGCGCGGCGTGGGCTCTGGTGCTGCTCATCTCGGCGCTGAGCGGCTACGCCATCTACCTGGGGCGCTTCTTGCGTTGGAACAGCTGGGACCTCTTCACCCGTCCGCTGGGCGTGTTGGCCAGCGTGGCCAGCGACGTGACTCACGCGCGGCCGTGGGGCGTGAGCGTGGTCTTCGGCGCCATCGTCTTCGCCAGCTACGTGGCCTACTGGGGGCGGCAGCACGGCCCACGGGGGATCGTCGCCGCCAGTTCCGAGACGCCTCCCGAGACCTACGCCCCTTCTTGATGGTGCCGCGGCGCCGGAGTACACCCCCGCCGATGTCGAGCCTTTGCCCGCACCCCGTTCGCCGACGCTTCGCCCGGTGGTTCCCCGTGGCGGCGCTGCTGCTGGCGGGAACGGGCTGTTCTGGGACAGGGACCGAGAGCGACCCACAGCCTCCCGCCGTGCCCGTGATCCCGGAGCCTCCGCCGGCCGAGCCCCCAGTGACCGAGCCCGCGCCGGCGCCAGCGCGCATCTTGGCCATCGACACGCACTCGGACACCACCCAGCGCATGCTGGATGAGGACGCCGACCTCTCCCAACGGCTCCCTGATGGCCACGTGGACCTGGTGCGCATGCAGGAGGGCGGCCTCGGTGGCGTGTTCCTCAGCATTTGGGTGGACCCCCGCAAGTACCGTGGGGAGCGCGCCTGGCGGCGGACCCTGTCGCTGATCGGCGCCGTGGAAGAGCTGGTGCGGGACCACCCGGAGCAGGCCGCGCTCTGCACCACCAGCGCCGAGGTGCGCGCGGCGTTTGCGGCAGGCAAGGCAGCCATCCTGATGGGCGTGGAAGGCGCGCACGGGCTCGGCACGAGCGACGTCGAGGAGGCCCTCGACCGCACGCGCCAGCTCTACCGGCGTGGCGTGCGCTACATGACCATCACCTGGTCCACCGACAACGACTTCGGCCACAGCTCCACCGGGCGCCAGCCGCTGATGGGGCTGACCGACGCGGGCCGTACCCTGGTGGCCGAGCTCAACACGCTCGGCATGATCGTGGATGTCTCGCACGTGAGTGACGCCACCTTCGAAGACATCCTGGGCGTCACCACGCGCCCGGTGCTCGCGTCGCACAGCTCCTGCCGCGACCTCGCCGCGCACCCGCGCAACGTCTCCGACGCCATGATCCGCCGCATCGCCAGCAACGGCGGGGCGGTGTGCCTGAACTTCTACGCGCAGTTCCTGGACGCCGACTACCGCGCCGGCCGGCGCCGCGTGCAGCGTCAGCACCCCGAGGAGTTCGCCGCCCTGCAAGAAGAGCACACCCACTACCGCGCGCGCTCCTCCGCGGCGCGCGAGCTGGCCCAGCGCCTGGACCCTGCGCTGCGGTACCCAACCCTCGAGCGCCTGGCGGACCACATCGCGCACGTGGTGGAGGTGGCTGGCCCGGGGGCGGCGTGCCTCGGCTCGGACTTCGACGGGGTGGGGGAGCTCCCCGCTGGAATGGAAGACGTCTCCGACCTGGGCGCGCTGCGAGCGGCGCTCGAAGCACGTCAGCTCCCCGTGGCGGCCGTTTTCGGCGAGAATGTGCTGAGGGTGCTGGAGGCACAGCACGCCGAGCCCACGGAATGACAGACAGCCATCAAATTGTCGTTGGACGGTCGCGGGACTGCGGGTTGGTCATCAGCGACGGAACGGTGTCCGGTCGCCATGCCCGCCTGACGTGGCACGGGGCGGTGCTGCTCGTGGAAGACCTGGGCAGCGCCAACGGCACGTGGGTCAGTGGCCAACGCATCACGCAGATGGAGATCCGCCCCGGGGATGACCTGCGGCTCGGGGCCGTCTCGTTTCCGTGGGGCCACCCCAACCTCTACGGCTTTCTGCGCAAGGGCGCGGCGGGCGACACCATCCTCGGCATGAGCATCCCCGGCCGCAAGTACATCTGCGGCGCGTGCGGGCAGACCGGGCTCATCCCGCATGGATTCGACGGCGGCACCCTCGCGTGCATCAAGTGCCACACCGCTCTCATCGTGGGCAAGAAGCCGCCGCCGGAGGCTCGCGCACAGGGGAAGGGCGGCTCTCGTGTGGGAGGCGTGCTCGGATCACTCGTGATGCTGGCCATCGCGGGAGGCATCGGCCTGTGGGTCTGGCAGAACGGCGGCGAGGAGCGCGCGCGCGTCGTGCGCGAGCAGCTTCAGCCCATTGGCCCGCGGTCCACCAGCGACGAGGAGCTGTCGGTGCGCGTGCACTCGCGGGACCGCATCGTGGCCTCCATGGACAGCAGCAACCCCATCGTGCGGAACGCGGCGGCCCGGGTGGCGGCGGGCGAGCAGGGCTCGTTCAGCGTGGAGCAGGTGGCGGCCGTGTGGAGCCACGTGCGCGGCCAGTGGCGCTACGTGAACGACCCGCAAGGCAGCGAGTACTTCGCGCAGGCCAGCGAGACCATCGACAACAGCTTCGTGGGGGACTGCGACGACTTCGCCATCGTGGTGGCGTCCATGATCACCGCCATCGGCGGGCGCACGCGCATCGTCATGATGAACGGCCCCGAGGGTGGGCACGCGTACCCCGAGGTGTGCCTGGACGCCGAGGCCGAGGACGTGCGCGCGCGGCTGGACACGCACTACCGCGCGCTCACCGACCGCGAGCTGCGCCAGCGCGTGAACGGCATCCACTTCCGCCCCGCGGGAGACTGCCGCCTGTGGCTCAACCTGGACTGGAATGCCGGCGTGCCGGGCGGGCCCTACGAGCCCGAGAGCTGGGCCATCGCGGTGTATCCCGACGGCAAGACCGAGACGCTGGCGGTGGCGGCCTCGGGCGGCTGACCCGGCGCGCGTGCGGGCCGTTGCGGGCGGGTGCCGTGGCGTCCACGCTTACGGGCGATGACATCCCCCCATCCCCTCCTCATCACCGAGCCCGCTCAGATTGGCGTGCTGGCTCTCGACGCGCGCCGCGTGGCCGTCCTGGGCATCAAGCCCGACTCGCACCGCGACCAACCGGCGTACTACGTGCCTGCGTACCTCGACTCCGTGGGCATCGAGGTGATCCCGGTGCCGGTCTACTACCCCGAGGTGAAGGAGATCCTCGGGCTCCCGGTGGAGCGCGACCTGCGCCGCTTGCGCGACATCGACATCTGCGTGGTGTTCCGCCGCTCCGAGGACGTGGCGGACCACGTGCCGGCGCTCATCGCCATGCGGCCGAAGTGCGTGTGGATGCAGTCCGGCATCCGCGACGACGAAGCCGCGCTCACGCTCGCCAAGGCAGGCATCGCCGTGGTGCAGGACCGCTGCATCATGGTGGAGCACCGGCGCGCGCGCCTCTGACCTGCACGCGTGGAGCGGCGCCGCTCAGAGCCGAATGAGCGTGGCACCCCAGTTGAGGCCCGAGCCCAGCGCGAAGAAGCAGATCAGCTGGCCGGACTTGGCCCGCCCGTCGCGCAGCATCTCGTCCAGCAGGATGCCGATGGTGGCCGCCGACGTGTTCCCGAAGCGCGCGATGTTGCTGGGCACCTTCTCGGCCGGGATGCCCAGCGCCTTCTGCACGGCCGCGTTGATGCGGTCGTTGGCCTGGTGCGCCACGAACCAGTCCACCTGGTCGAGCGAGATGCCGTGCTTCTCGGTGAGCGAGCGCACCACGCGGTTGAGCTCGGTGACCGCGGTCTTCATCAGGTCGGCGCCCAGCATGCGCGGAATGTGCTCTTCGCGTTCGAACATCTCCGGCGTGAAGTACGGGCGCGTCTTGAAGCCGCCGCTGGCGATGTAGATGCGGTCGAACAGGCGGCCATCGGTGTGCACCTCGGTGCCCAGGTAACCCGAGCCCTCGGGGGCGCGCTTCACCACCAGCGCCGCCGCGCCGTCCCCAAACAGCACGGCCAGGTTGCGGTGCCGGGTGCCCTTGGCGCGCGCGTCTTCCGTGATCTCGCGGTCGGCCTCGCCGGTGAGCACGTCCCAGTCGTCCCACGGCATGAAGCCCGCGTGCGCGTCGGCGCCCAGGATGAGCACGTTGGTGGCCTCGCCGCCCATCACCAAGCCGTTGGCCACCTGGAACGCGTAGGGCATGGCCGCGCACTGCTGCCGGATGTCTAGAGCCGGCACGCGCGGGATGCCCAGCTTCGCACCCAGGAGGCCGCCCGAGCCGGGGAAGATGTGCTCGGGCGTCATGGTCGCGAAGATGATGTAGTCAATCTCCTCGGGCTCCATGTTGGCGGCCTTGAGGGCACGCCGCGCCGCGATCAACGCCAGGTCGCTGACGCCCTCGCCCTCGGCCACGAAGTGCCGCTGCTCGATGCCCGTGCGCTGCTTGATCCACTCGTCGTCGGTGTCCATGACCCGCGTGAGGTGCGCGTTGGGGATGGGAACTCCGGGGACGTAGTGCCCCGTGCCGACGATGGTGATTCCAGCCATGTGTGGTCTCCTTACCCACATCTTGCCAGCTGGCAACGCTACGCGGGTGAACGGCCCTGGCCCGGAAAAGTAAGGCCCGAGGGAGCAAGGTTGCGTGCTCGCGCGTTGTCGGGATAGATCGCTGGACGCCGCGCGTACCTTCCTCCGCATGCCCAACCCGCCCCCCGACTTCCAGAGCTACGTTCGCTCCCAATCGCAGGGTGGGGCGGCGGTGCGGCCCAGCGGCGCGCCGGACTATGCCTTCTCGGCCGACGTGGCCATGCTGCGGGCCTTCGAGCGCATGCGCCCTGTGGAGCTCGCGGCGGCCTCGGTGGTGCGGGCGAGCGCCCAGCTCATGGACGCGCAGCAGCTGGGCACCATGCTGCGTGTCACCGACAAGCAGATCCCGCACCTACACCACATCGCCAAGGGCTGCGCGGACACGCTGGGCATCGCGCTGCCCAAGCTCTACGTGGCCAACAGCCCGGTCATCAACGCCTACACCTTCGGCACCAACCAAGACGCGTTCATCGTGGTGCACGCAGCGCTGGTGGACCAGTTCGACGACGACGAGCTGCGCTTCGTGATCGGCCACGAGATGGGCCACATCCAGAACCGGCACGTGGTGTACGGCACCGTGCTGCGCGTGCTCAAGACCAGCGCCGCCATCTTCCTGCGCTGGATCATCGCGCCGGCCGAGATCGCGCTGGCCACCTGGTCGCGCCGCGCGGAGATCACGTGTGATAGGGCAGGGCTCCTGTGCAGCCGCGACCTGCGCAGCGCCACGCGCAGCTTCCTGAAGCTGGCCTGCGGCAGCCAGAAGCTCTACGACCAGATCGACCTCGACGTGTACCTCCAGCAATTCGAGGACGCGCGCGGCAACCTGGGGCGCTACCAAGAGGCCTTCGCCACGCACCCGTATCTGCCCAAGCGCATCCACGCGCTCAAGGTGTTCGCCGAGAGCGCGCTGTACCGCGAGGCGGTGGGCCTCGGGCAGGGCGGCGTGGACATGGCCGAGGTCGACGCGCGCACCTCGCGCATCATCGAGATTGCGGACCCGACGCTGGACCAGGCGCCGCGGCCCGAGAGCGGGAACCCCTGAGGTACACGTGGCAGTAGACTACTCCGAGCTGAAATCCGAGGCGCTCCAGCGGCTTCGCAACGTGGCGCGCCTGGCCAAGAGCGCCGGTGCCACCACCATGGCCAAGACCCTCGAGCAGGACCGCATCGCGCGGCTGCGCGACGAGCGCTTCCACCTGGTGGTGCTGGGCGAGTTCAACCACGGCAAGACCACCTTCGTGAACGCGCTGCTGGGCGGCCCGGTGCTGCCCTCGGGCGTCACGCCCACCACGGCCGTCATCCACCGCATTCGGCACGGGGCCGAGCGCAGCGCCACGGCGGTCCGCACCGATGGCACCGAAGAGTCGGTGCCCTTCGAGAACCTGGCGGACTACGAGGTGGGCGGCTCGGCCATGGCCGACGGCGTGCAGCACCTGGACCTCGAGTACCCGAACACGGTGCTGGGCGAGGGCGTGATCCTCGTCGACACCCCGGGCGTCAACGACTTGAACGACGCGCGCGCCGAGATCACCTACGAGTACATTCCGAAGGCAGACGCCGTGCTCTTCCTGCTGGATGCCGGGCAGATCCTGAAAGAGAGCGAGCGCCAGTTCATCGTGGGCAAGCTGCTGAGCGGCAGCCGCGACAAGGTGGTGTTCGTCATCAACAAGATGGACCTGCTGGACGCTGACGAGAAGGAAGAGGCGCTGGCCTACGCGCGCACCAACCTGGCCAAGCTGGTGCCCCAGCCGCGCGTCTTCGGCATCAGCGCCGAGCGGGCCCTCGAAGGCCAGCCGGACTCCGGGCTCGCGGAGCTGAGCGAGTTCCTCACCCGTTACCTGCGCGAGGAGCGCGGGCGCGTGCTCATCGACAACGGCCTCGAGGCTGGCATCCGCGCAGCGCAGACCCTGGTGGCCAGCATCGAGGTGCAGCAGCGCGCGCTCAAGATGGAGACGTCCGAGCTCACGCGCCGCCTGGGCGCGCTCGAGGCCGACTTGGACGCCAGCGACGAACGCATCGCTCAGCGCAGCGCGCGCATCCGCGAGAACATCGCCGCCGTGAAGGCGCTGGTGCGCGCCGATGTCACCAGCTTCGGGCGCAGCTTCGCGCAGTCCCTGCCCGGCGAGATCGACGCCGCGGACGCGAAGGACCTGCAGGCGCACCTGGCCGGCTTCATCGAGGCGCGCTTCCGGGGCTTCGCCGAGGATCAGGCGGAAGAGATAGCCAAGCGCCTCGAGCGCGTGGCCGAGGAAGCCATCGCGTTCGTCAGTGAGGACGCCAAGACCCAGGCGGAGCGCCTGCGCCAGTCGCTGGGGGAGGGCGGCCCCGCGCTCGACCTGGCGGTGAACACGCTGGCTTATGACGTGTCCGTGTTCGCCGTGGGCGCCTTCGGCGTCACGCTCATGGTGCTGAGCAACATCGTGGTGGGTGGGGCCATGGCGCTGGCCGCGCCGGTGCTGGCCTACATCTTCCGCGGGCGCGCCGAGAAGCAGACCAAGGAGCGCGCCAAGGCCGAGGCGCCGAAGGTGGTGGAAGACGCCGCCGCCAAGATGGCCGACGCTTTCGATGCTCGCATCGACGAGTTCGGCAAGCGGCTGACCGACTTCGTGGCACAGGCCAACGCCGAGATGACGCGCAGCGTGGCCGAACTCATCCGCGGTGCCCGTGACGCCCGCAGCCGCGGCGAGGGCGCGCTGGCCGAGCTCAGCTCGGGGACCGGCATGACGCTGGTGCAGCTGGCCGACGAGCGCAGCCACATGGAGAAGCTGCGCGCGTCGCTCTGGGCATAGCGGGAGGGACGCTGCTACTCCCGAGCGAATAGCCGAATGGCGGTTCCCTCGGGCCCCACCACCAGGTCTTCACGCTGGAACACGGCGCGCCGCGAGCAGTCTTCCAAGCGCACGCGCCACGTCCCCTCACCCACCTCGAAGTGGCGCGCGCTGTCGGGGTCGATCACCTCGGCGGGCGGCAACCGGTCCTCGCCCCAGGTGGCAGCGTCCTGCGTGATGTACGCGTAGCAGACCAGGTCCGGCGTGCGGTTCTCCACCGTGAGCGAGCCCGCAGCCACGCCCTGCACCAGCAGGTTGCGTGCGTCGGGCGTGGGCACGTAGGCACGGCAGCCGCTCAGCAGCGCCAACGTGAACAGCAGGAGGGCCAGCCGCTGCCGTAACCGAGCGCCCCCCAGAGGGCGCCGTGGTCGCGACCTGGCCTCCCCCGGCGTGCTCATGCGCTCGCGGCGTTCATCCGCTCGATGAAGCGCTCGAAGAGGTAGCGCGAGTCGTGCGGGCCAGCGGCCGCCTCGGGGTGGTACTGCACCGCGAAGGAGCCCGTCTCGGTGTGTTCGAAGCCCTGGCAGGTGCCGTCGTTGAGGTGCACGTGCGTCATGGTGGCCTTGCCGCCCATGGAGTCCACGTCCACCGCGAAGCCGTGGTTCTGGGTGGTGATCTCGATGCGCCCGGTGCTCAGGTCCTTCACGGGCTGGTTGAGCCCGCGGTGCCCGAACTTCAGCTTGTAGGTCTTGCAGCCGAGCGCGAGGCCCAGCAGCTGGTGCCCGAGGCAGATGCCGAACAGCGGCGTCTTGCCGATGAGCTGCTGGATGGTCTCGATGGCATACGTGGCGGCGGCCGGGTCGCCCGGGCCGTTGGACAGGAACACGCCGCTGGGCTTCATGGCCAGGATGTCTGCCGCCGAGGTGCGCGCGGGGACCACGGTCACCTTGCAGCCCGCGTCCACCAGGCAGCGCAGGATGTTGCGCTTGATGCCGAAGTCCACGGCCACCACGTGGTGACGGTTGCTGGCGGCCTGCGTGGTCCAGGGGGTGCCCGACTCGGTCCACTCGTAGCGCGTGGCCGTGGTGACGTGCCCGGTGAGGTCCAGCCCGTCCATGGAGGGCGCGGCCTTGGCCTTCTGCACCAACGCGGCCGGGTCACCCGTGCCGATGACGCCGGTCTGCGCGCCGTTGTCGCGGATGTGCCGCGTGAGCGCGCGCGTGTCGATGTTGGCGAGGCCCACGATGCCGTGCTGCACCAGGTAGTCGTGCAGCGAGCGGTTGGAGCGCCAGTTGCTCACCACGGGCGACAGCTCACGCATGATGAAGCCCGCGAGGTAGGGGCGGTCGGTCTCAGGGTCCTCGTCGTTGATGCCCGTGTTCCCGATCTGGGGCGCCGTCATGGTGACGATCTGCCCGCAGTACGAAGGGTCGGTCAGCACCTCTTGGTAGCCCGTCATGCCGGTGGTGAACACGGCCTCGCCGGTGGTCTCGCCCTCGGCGCCCACCGAGATGCCGGTGAAGATGGTTCCGTCGGCCAGGGCCAGGTGCGCCTTCTTGGGCGTGGTCTGCGTGGTGGTGGTCATGAGCGGGGCGCCTCGTACACGACTTGCCCCGCGGCGATGGTCCGGTGGACGCCGCCCGTGACTTCGTGGTTCAGCAGGGGGGTGTTGAACGACTTCGAGCGTAGCGCTTCTCGCGTGACGGTCCAGCGACGGTCGGGGTCGATGACGGTGATGTCCGCCCGCGCGCCAGCCCGCAGCGTGCCGGCGTCCAGGTCGGGCACCAGCTTGGCGGGCGCGAGCGACAGCGAGTCCACCCAGCGCATGGGGCTGAGGTGACCGCTGCGCACCAACGCGAGCGTGCTGGCGATGGCCGTCTCGAGGCCGTTGATGCCCACCGACGCCGCCGAGAACTCGCAGTCCTTCTCGAGCGAGGAGTGCGGCGCATGGTCGGTGGCGATGCAGTCGATGGTGCCGTCGGCCAGGGCCGCGATGAGCGCCGCGCGGTCTTCTTCCGAGCGCAGCGGCGGGTTCACCTTGCAGTGCGTGTCGTACGTGACGAGCGCCTGCTCGGTCATGGTGAGGTGGTGCGGCGTGACCTCGGCGGACACCCGCAGCCCACGCGACTTGGCCTCACGAATCAAGCGCACCGCGCCCATGCTGGAGATGTGCGCCACGTGGTAGCGAGCCCGCGTGCGCTCCACCAGGATGAGGTCGCGCGCCACGATGATGTCTTCCGCCTCGCGCGGCCAGCCCCGCAGGCCGAGGCGCGTGGAGATCTCGCCCTCGTGCATCTGCGCGCCCTCGGTCATGTGGTGGTCTTCGGCGTGCTGCGACACCAGCAGGTCGAAGGTGCTGGCGTACTCGAGCGCGCGGCGCATGACCGCGGCGTTCATCACGCAGCGGCCGTCGTCGCTCACGCCGATGGCGCCGGCTTTGCGCATGTCGCCCATCTCGGCGAGCTCTTCGCCGGCCAGGCCCTTGGTGAGCGCGCCGAAGGGCAGCAGCCGCACGCCGCGCCCCACCGACTTGGCCCCGCTCATCATCATCTCGGTGATGGCGCGGTTGTCGTTGCAGGGCTTGGTGTTGGCCATGGGGCACACCGTGGTGAAGCCGCCTGCCGCCGCGGCCGCGAGGCCCGACGCCAAGTCTTCCTTGTATTCATGGCCCGGCTCGCGCAGATGCACGTGCAGGTCGATGAACCCAGGCACCACCCACTTGCCGGTGCAGTCGATGCGCTCGACCTGGTCGAGCCCGGCAAACTCACCCGCGGCGCCTGGCCCCACCCGAAGGATACGCCCCGCGTCGACCACCACATCCGCCGTCTCGTCTCGACCGGTGGAGGGGTCGAGCACGCGGCCACCGAGAAGGAGCAGCATGGGCCTCGCGATTACGTGAGGGGCAGGGGCAAGTCAAGCTGCCCCGCACCAACACGCGGGATGCGTCTGCTCAGCCGACCTTGGCGCTCGCGGCCGCGTCGGTCGCGTCGTCGCTCTCGTCACGCGGCGAGGCGATGGTGCCGACCGAGGAGTGCGCCAGCACGTCCGCGTCCTTCTTCTCGTGCACGCGCTTCTTCATGGTCATGACCTTGCGGTAGACCGACGCGAAGTCCTTGTTGCGCGTGGCGAGGTGGGGAGACCCGCCGCGAAGCAGAGTCTGGAGAATGAACTCGAGGACTTGGATTTCGCCCTCGGAGAAGCTGTTGGAGATCCGCATGCCGACGATCTACCACCACGCTCACGCCATGACAATCCGTGACGTGCAACGTAGGGTCACAAGACATGATGTCACTCGACGTATTGCTCCGTAAGCAACCGGTATTCATCAGGATTTCGGCACCACGAAAATCGCCCGTGCGATCGTGTTTTTTCGTCTCGATCGCTTTTGGACGAATGGATCGCTTTGACAAACGAAGCCAATCCGTTTCGCGACGAACCGTTCTCGCGCGCGCGCCTCAGCCCTTGCGGGCGAGGATGATGCGCTTGAGCGCGTCGCCCACGGACTGCGACAGCGTCTCGATGCGCTCGCGACCGTCTTCGCCGAAGCGCACGTCGTCTGCCACGAGCACCGCGACGGTCTTGCCCATGACCTCCACGGGGCAGACCACCACCACGCCACCGCGGCTCCCCGTGGCTGCACGGAAGAGATTGTCGGCCGCGGTCGCGCCGTATGGGCCCGCGTAAGTGGTGCCCTCGGCCACCACAGCACGGAACATGGACGGCGTGGACAGCGGGATCCACAGGTTGCGAACGGCGTCGGCGGTGAGGCTCCCGCCCAGCCCCGACCAGCCACGCAGCACCTGACCGCGCAGCGCCAGGAACACGGCGGCACGGGACACCAGGAGCGCGGCTTCGCAGCCCATGGTGAGCACCGCGTCCCGGTCGCGAAGCGTGCGCATCTGCGCCAGCGTGGTGCCGATGTCGCCCGGGACACGCACGGGCTTGTGCGTGTAGGACCGGCGCGGTGAGCGCGGCGTGGTCAGCGCGATGGGCGCATCCGAAGGCCGCTTGATCTCGACGACGGGGGCGTCCAGGTCGTCCCACGAGTCCGAGATCTCGATCTCGATGGAGCCTTGATGGGCGCGGCGCGGGGGCGGGTTGCTGTTCCACGCCTCGCTCACGCTGGGCAGGCTCACCCGCGAGTTCGTGAACGTGTCGACGATGACCTCGGGGTCCGACAGGCTGGTGCTGGCGGGCGGCGGGTCGCTGTCGGGAGGGCCGGGGGGCTGCGAGATGCGCGGGCCCTCCACACCCGGGGGCTTGGTGAAGCGCCGCGTCGCGGTGACGGGCGCATCGGAGACGGGGTTGGTGGCTGCGCTGCCGTTCCCCTTCGGCCGCAACAGGGGGACGAAGTCGTCCTCGTCGGGCGGGGTGGCGTCGCGGTTCAGCCCGCTGGCGGGGGTGCGCGGGCGGGTCAGCTCGAACGTGATGTCGGGCTCGTCGTCGTCTGGGCTCGGTACGTAGTCGGGGTAGGCGCGGTCCAGCGCTGCGCGCAGCTCGGACACCAGCGCCACCCGCGGCACCAACAGCGCGCCGCTGATGAGCGACAGCTCGCGTGTGGTGTGCGCGTCGCTCGGGTCGGCCATGGCCACCACCAGGCCCTCTTCTTCCATGCGCAGCGGCAGCGCCCAGAGGCGTTGGGCCACCCCGCTCGGTAACCGCGCGAGGGCGTCGTGCGTGGGATTGAGCGCGTCGTCGCTCTGGTAGCCTTCGCCACGCAGGAACGACTCGAGGATGAACTCGTCCAGCCCGCCTTCGACCAACGCAGGCGCCAGCGGCATGCGGCTGCGTGCGGCTTCCGCCACCTGCTGCGCGCTCACCAGCGTGGCTGCCAGCAGCCTCCCTCCGAGATCGTCAGGCACGAGCGGTCCTCGCTCTCGCTGCGAACTCGACGTCGATCGATCCGATTCGCTCCATGGGGGGCCGTGACTCTACCACGGGTTCGCGATCTCGCCCGCAGCAAAGCAGCACCGCGGGAGTGGCCTGTGCTCAGAGCTTGTGGGGAGGCAAGGACCCGGAGCTGTGTCGGTCTCCCACGCTCGGCGCATCGGGCTCGCCATCGAGGGCGCGCAGCGCCGCCGAGATGCGTGAGAAGCCCGCGGTCTCCGCCGCTGCCTTCTGGAACACGGTGGTGGCCCGCATGGCCCGAACGCCGGCGCTCGAGCCGAGCTCGGTCTCGCGGTCCAAGAACGACTCGAGCGAGCCGTAGCCCTTCACTTCGAAGAGGCGGGACTCTTGGACCTCGGTGAGCAGCTCGCCCACCTCGAAGAAGGAGCGCTCCATGGTGCGCTTCAGCGTGCGGAGCTGCGCGATGACGCTCGAGATGCGGCCGAGCCGGACTTTGAGGTCGTCGGCCTTGGCAGGGGTGCGGATGGTGTCGATGGGCGCGATGGGATCACGCATGCGACCCGCTGTTCCGTCCTTGGCCACGTCCTTCGCCATGTCATTGGCAGTCGCCTTGGTGGAGTCCTTGGTCCGCGACTTTTCGGCCTTCGCAGGCTTACCCGCCTTTTTGGCCGCCGGCGCGGGGGCCGCCTTGGCCGTAACGGCCGCCTTGGCAGACGGTGCCGGGGCAGCCTTGCCCGCGGGCTTCGTGACTTTCACCGGTTTCTTGGGTGCCGTCGGCTTCGGCGCTGTGACCGCGCGGACCGTCTTACTGGCCGCCGCCGCCGCGTCGCCGCGCTTGGGTGCTGCCGCCTTCTTGGCTGGGGCCGCGACCGACGCGGCTCCACGCCCAGCAGGCGCTTTCGTTCTCGCACCCTTGGATGAGCTCTTCGATGCCTTGACCACGGCCTCTCCTAGCGCTTCCGGATAGACCCCCCGGTAGTGCGTCTGCCCCATATCACTTGTGGTTTCCGTTTGTAAAGTGCCGTCGCCATGCGACAACCCGCGAATCATGGCGGTCTACACCTCGCTCAGCCCCGAAGACGCGAGCCGTATCACCAATGCGCACGCTCTCGGACCCTGCCTTCACATCACGCCCGTCTCCGCGGGCAGCGTAAACTCCAACTTCTTCCTTGTTTCCGAGGGGGGCAGGCACTTCCTCCGCATCTATGAGGAGCAGGGCACGGACGGGGTGGAGTACGAGTGGCAGCTGCTCGACTTCCTGGGCCGGGCAGGGGTGGCGGTCCCGAAAAGAGTGACCGGTACCCTCCCGGGGCAGATCTGTGTCGCCGGAAAGCCCACCGCTCTGTTCGAAGTCGTGACCGGCCAGGACATCTGCGGCGGGCTCTTCGACACGGCGCGAGCACAGCGGGTGGGGGCTACGCTCGCCGAAATCCACCAGGCGGGCAGGGCGTTTCCGGTGCGACGCGAGAGTAGGTTCAGGCGTGATACGCTGCCGCAGCGGCTCGACGTCGCCGAGGGCCACGGCCGTCCCGAGCTGGTGGAGCCCATCGCCACGCTGCGCGCCATGTGCGCGGAGGTGGACGGGGGCTACCCCACCAACCTGCCGCGCGGGGTCATTCACGGAGACATGTTCCGGGACAACGTGTTCTGGGAGGGCACCCGGGTGTCGGCGGTCATCGACTGGGAGAGCGCTTCGGACGGGGATCTGCTCTACGACCTGGCGGTGGTGTTCCTGGCCTGGTGCTATGGCGACGACTTCCGCTGGGATGAGGCGCGGGCGCTGTTCGCCGGGTACACGGCCATCCGGCCGCTCGAGGCCAGCGAGGTGGCCGCGCTGCGCACCCTCTGCTTGGCGGGTGCGGCGCGCTTCTCCACCACACGTATCCTGGACTTTCACCTGCGCAGCGGCGGGGTGGGGGAGCGCGTCATGAAGGACTACCGGCGGTTCCTGGCGCGGGCCAGCACCCTGGCCGCGCTCACCAACGACCAGCTGGCGAGCCGGTTGCTGTAGGCTGCGTTGCCCCCGCGTCCCAGGCCGCGAACGGCCCGGAATCACGGGTGAGCCGCTACTGGTGGACCATGTCGTAGAGCTCTTCGTCGAAGCGCGGCGTCTCCATCAGCGTACCGTCCGCGGCATCTCGGCGAATCTGGATCACCTCGCGGGAGATGACCTCATCGCTCTCGCGGGCGAACACGGTGATGTAGTTGATGCCGCCGTGCAGCGGGATGCTCTGCTCGAAGGCCAGCTCGCGCGTGTCGTTGGAGGGGGCCGCCTGGTAGAGCACCTTGCGCGCGCCCACGAACACGTAGATGTCGCGCACGCGCTGGTCGTCGCGCGCCACGCCGCGCAGCGTGAACGTGGCCTCCCGGGTGACGTGCACGTCGTGGGTGGCGATTTCGATGGTGGGCGCCCGGTGCGTGAGCGGGAAGTCGATCTGCCCTCGCCCGTTGCCCGTGCCCGTGGCCGACGTGGCCACCCAAGCGGGCCGGCCTTCGCCGAGATCCACACGGGTGAACTCGCCCAGCGTGGCCGTGCGGGGCAGCGCGACGGCGCCTCGGGCGGTGCCCACGACGGGCGCATCCGCTGCCGCCCACGCGCGCAGCGGGGTATCGGCGTTGATCTGCACGCGCCCGGTGGCTGCCGTGGTGGCGCGGGCCACGCCGGTCAGCGGGACCGCCACGTTCTCGACCACGGCCTCGCGCAGCTCGGTGTCGTAGACCGAGATCTCCAGCTTGGCCTCCTCGCGCCGGAACTCGGGCAGCACCTCGAAGGTGAAGCGCACCAGCTGCTCGGCCCCGGGGGCGATGGGCTGGAGCTCGAAGCGCCCTGCATGAAGCAGCACGCCCGTGCCGCTCAGGTTGCGCAGGTTGGCCTGCACCGCGAACGTGGTGCCGGGCCCCACGTTGCGGACACGCATGTAGATGCTGCCCATCTCGCCCACCTGCAGCTGCCCGTCGCCATTGCCGCGCACGTCGTCTGCGGTCTGCACGGAGTAGGCAAACTGCGGCCCCTCGATGGCGCGAATCTCCGTGCGGATCTCGGCGGTGGCGGGCGCGCGGCCGTGCGCTTCCACGAACTCCACCTGGATGGCGTCGGCGCGGTCGATGACGTCGCGCGGCAGGCGACACACCCGCTGGTTGCGCGGCTGCTGCGTGCTGCACTGCCCGAGGGTGATGGTCCACTCGCGCGTCTCACCCGGGTTGATGCGGCCGAAGACGAGCTCACGGCCGTCGAAGAGGCTGTAGTCGCTCTCGGTGATGGCGCGCACCTGGTAGAGCGGATGCTCCCCGCGGTTGGTGACCCGCGCGGTCAGCAGGAAGTCCTGCCCGCCCACACCGAGGTTGTTCGGGGTGCTGGTGCTCAGCACCACCTCGGCCGCGCTGGGACCGGCGTTGGGGCCCGTGGACCAGTCCACCCCGAGGGTGCGGAGCTCGGCCACGGCGCGCTCCATCTCGCGGGCCTGCGTGGTGCTGATGACCTCGCCAGCGTCGGCCAGCATCTCGAGGCGCCCGGGGCGCTGGGCCCCGCTCAGGATCTGCTGGGCGAAGCGGATGAGGAACTCGGCCTCTTCCTCGTTTTCTTCGGCCTCTTCGGGGGGCGCCTCGGCCAGCACGCGGCGGGCCGCAGCGTCGAAGTAGTAGCGGACCGCCGGCACCGCCGTGGCGGACTCGCGCGCGCTGTCGTGCGTGAGCGCCGCGTGCAGGTCCGACTCGCGCAGGTACGTCTCGTCGGGCGAGAGGTCCATGATCTCGCGGTCCACCGTCATGGGCACCACGTTGATGTCCGGCACGATGCCCACGCCCTGGATGCTGATCTCGCCGGGCGTGAGGTACTGCGCGATGGTGAGCTTGAGCGCCGAGCCGTCCTCGAAGTTCTGCAGCACCTGCACCGAGCCCTTGCCGAAGCTGGTCTGGCCGATGACCAGCGCGCGGTTGTGGTTCTTGAGGGCGCCCGCGACGATCTCGCTGGCCGACGCGCTGCCCCCGTTGATGAGCACGATGATGGGGTAGTTGGGCTCCGTGCCCTCGGGCCGCGCGAACTTCTGGTCGCGGTTGCGGCTGTCACGGGCGTCGGTGCTCACGATGGGGCCACTGGACAGGAACAGGTCCGCCATGCGGACGGCCTGATCCAGGAGGCCGCCGGGGTTGCCGCGCAGGTCCAGCACCAGGCCGCGCATGTTCTCGCGGTGCAGAGCCACTAGGGCGCGCTGCAGGTCCTCGGTGGTGTTCCCCTGGAAGCCGCTGACCTTCACGTAGCCGATGTTGTCGGCCAGCATGCGGTGCTCCACGGACTCGATGTGGATGATGGCGCGCACCAGGCGCACGCGGCGCGGGGCCGACCAGGTGGTGCCCGAGGCGCGCGTGAACCACACGTCCACGGGAGAGCCCGGCTCGCCACGCAGGCGCGACACCGCCTCGGCGAGCGGCATGTTCAGCGTGCTCTCGGCGTCGATCTTCACGATGCGGTCGCCCCGCTCGAGGCCACCACGCGACGCTGGCGTGTTGGGCATGGGGCGAATGACGGTCAGGTGCCCGTCGCGAATGGAGATGACGATGCCGAGGCCGCCGAACTCGCCGTGCGTGCTCATGCGCATCTCTTCGAACACGTCGGGGGTGAGCAGCGAGGTGTGCGGGTCCAGCGTGCGCAGCATGCCGTTGACCGCGGCGTACTCCACGTCGCGCAGGTCGAGGTCGCTCTCGCCACCCAGGTTGGCCTCCAGGAACTCGAACACGCGGCGGAAGCGGTCGGTCAGCGCCCACGGGGAGTTGATGTCGCGCACGGCGAACGACGCGCGCTCGGCGCGCACCTGCAGGTGGACGCGCCCCTCGGCCTCGCGATAGTCCACCATCACTGGCGCCACGCTGCGCTGGATGGCGTTCAACCCGGCCAGGAACATGCGCTGGTGGTTGACGCGGTCGGGGTCCACGTACCCGTCGGACACCTCGCGGATGGCACGGCTGAGCACCCGCACCTGCGACAGCCCATAGGGCTCGCGGGCGCGCGTGACGGTGGCCGACGGGGAGGGGTCGGCCTGCTGGGCGTGGCTGCGGTGGTCCGACTGCGACAGGCGGAACGCCAAGACCACGGCGAAGAGCGCGAGCAGGGGAGTGCCAAACTTCTGAAGTTGCTTCATTTTGTCTGTCTTGCGGGCGCCGCGTGGGGCCTGGGTCGCGCCGTCGTCCGAGTGTAACGACGGCCAGCGCACGTGGCTACCACGCCAACCCGGACCTGGGCACGCGGATTCCAAAGCTTTCCGGCATGTCTGGGTGGCGGGGCCGGTGATTCGCGTTGACCTCCATGGGCCACCCGCGAATCCTTGTCGCTGCGCCGCGCGCTCTCCCTGATGTCCTCGACCGACCGAAACAGCACCGACTCGCGCCTGACCGACCCACAGGGCAACGGCCCGCACGGCCCCGCGGCGCCCTTGCTGGCCGCTGGGCTGGTGGGGCGCGAGCAGCCCCTGGCCGAGCTGATGACCGCCCTCGGGCGCGCGATCGCCGAGGGGGAGCCGCGCGTGGTGACGGTGGTGGCCCCAAACGGGCTCGGCAAAACGCGCCTCTTCGACGAGCTGGTGAAGGAGGCGGCGCGCACCCACGGCGACGGGCTGCGCGTGCTGCGCGGGCGCATCCACCCCACCGGCCCGGCGCTGGGCGTCATCGGGCGCATGCTGAAGGCGCGCTTCGGGATGCACGGCATCCACCGCGCCGAGGAGCGCGAGGCACACCTGCGCCGCTCGGTGTCGGACGTGCTCGGCGACCAGCGCGTGAGCGAGTTCCTGCACTTCCTGGGCGGCTACCTGGACATTCGCTTCTCGGAGTCACCGCTCACGCACGCCATGGAGGACGACCCGCTGCCGCTCGCGCAGGTGCGCCGCGCGGTGCTGCGGCGCTTCCTCGAGATCGACGCGGGAAAGACGCCGCTGGTGCTGATCTTCGACGAGGTGACCGGCGCCCCGGCCGAGCTGCTGGAGCTGCTGGCGTATTTGGCCACCGCCCTGCGCGGCGCGCCCATTCTGCTGGTGTTCGCGGCGCGCAAAGAGCTCTTGGTGGAGCGCCCCGACTGGCTGCGCGGGGGGCACCACGAGCTGCTGCGCCTGCTGCCCCTGAGCGAGGCCGAGTCCAGCGCGCTGGTGCGCGAGTTCTTGGCGCGCGGTGGCTCCGTGCCCGACGAGCTGGTCCGCGCGGTGGTGGCCGCGGCGGGCGGCAGCCCCTACCTGGTGCGCGAGACGCTGCGCACGTACTTCGACGAAGGCGTGCTGGTGCCCGAACCCAATGGGCGCTTCCGCGTGGAGCTGGCCCGCGTGGCGCAGGTGCCAGCCCCCACCAGCGTGGAGCAGGCCCGCGACAACCGGCTCTCGGCGCTGTCACCGGTGGAGCTGGCGCTGCTCACCAAGGCCGCCTGCGTGGGCGACGTGTTCTGGCTGGACGCGCTGGTGGCCCTCGAGCACCAAGACCACCCGCCGCCGGACCTGTGGGGCGGGCACGAGAGCCGTACCACGGACTACGCGCCCACACTCGAACAGCTGGCCCGCCGCGAGTTCGTCGTGGTCAACGCCGAGCCGCTGGTGCCCGACGCGGTGGAGTACGCCTTCTGCCAGCGCGCCGAGTGGGAGGCGCTGCGGGCGCGGGTCACCCCGGACGAGCGCACGCGCAACCACGCCACCGTGGCGGACTGGCTCGAGGTCCGGCTGGGGGAGCGCGACGAGGCGCAGCTCGAGCTGCTGGCCACGCATCACCAGGCAGGGGGTCACCTCGAGGACGCGGGCCGCTACTGGGTGCGGGCGGCCACGTTGGCGAGGGCGCGGCACGCCACCGAGCACGCCATCAACTACTACGCGCGCGGCGTCCCGCTGCTGCGCGAGTCCGACGTGCGGCGGCGCCTGGACGCGCTGCACGACTACGGCGACGTGCTGCAGCGGGTGGGCGACTACGACAGCGCCATCGCGCGCTTCCGCGAGATGCTTGCCATCGCGTATCGCCTGGGTCTCAAGGCCAAGGGCGGCGTGGCGCACAACCGCATCGGGCGCGTGCATCGCGCCAGTGGTCGGCTGGACGAGGCGCTGCGCCACCTGGGCACCGGTCACGCGCTCTTCGACGCGGTGGGGGATCAGCGCGGCATCGCGGCGTCCTTCGACGACGTGGGGCGCGTGCACCTGCTGCGGGGCGACTACGCGGCCGCTCGCCGCTTCGCACGCAAGTCGCTGGACATGCGCCGTGAGCTGGGCGACCCGCGCAGCGTGGCACTCAGCCTCGACAACCTGGGCGCGGCGTACTTGGCGAGTGGTGCCTTCGAGCGTGCGTCCGAGGCCCTCGAAGAGTCGCTCGCCCTGCGCCGGAAGATTGGCGACGAGGGCGGCATCGCGGCGTCGCTCACCAACTTGGGGCGCGTGCACCGCGACAACGGCCAGCACGCGCGGGCTCAGGAGCTCTTCGAGCAGGCCCTCGAGGCGGCGCGCGCCGCCGGTGACCGCGCGCTCGAGGCGCACGTGCTCACGCTGCTGGGAGAGGGCCACTACCGGCTGGTGGACCCCGAGGCCGCCATCTCGCTGCTGACCGAGGCAGACCAGCTCGCCACGCGCCTGGGCGACCGGCTGCTGGAGGGCGCCGTGCGACGGGGCCTCGCGCAGGCCCAGTTGCTCATGCAGGAGCCCGAGGTGGCGCGTCACCACATCGAGAAGGCCATCGCGCTCTTCGAGGCCGCGCGCAGCCAGCCCGCGCTGGCACGGGCGCTGGTCACGCGCGGCGAGATCGAGGCTGCGGCCGGTCAGCCTCAGCGCGCGCGGGCGGCCTTCGAGGAGGCGCTCGAGATCTTCGAGCACGTGGGGGACGAGCTGGGCGTGGCCGACGCCTGCAGCGCGTTCGCCACGTTTGCCAGTCACACGCCGGGGCTCGGGGTGGACGCCGAGGGGCTGGCCATGCGCGCCCGCAAGATCCGCGAGCGCCTGCGGGCCAGCGAGGAGTACCTCATCGAGCCGCTCGAGCCCATCTCCTGAGCGGGCGCGGCGTGCTAGAACGCCGCCATGATCGCGCTCACCCCGACCCAACGAGAGGCCATCCCCGACGACGTCGTGGACCTCTGCCGCCGCCTGCACGAGCACGGCGAGCGGGGCTGGATCGTGGGCGGCTGCATCCGTGACGTGCTGCTGGGGCGGCCCATCTCCGACTGGGACGTGGCGACCAGCGCCACGCCGGACCGGGTGCAGCGCATCTTCCGCAAGGTCATCCCCACGGGCATCGAGCACGGCACGGTCACGGTGCTGCACCGCGGCACCCCCTACGAGGTCACCACGCTGCGCGGCGAGGGGGCTTACACGGACGGACGGCGCCCCGACGAGGTCTTCTTCGTCACGGAGATCGATCGCGACCTGGCGCGGCGCGACTTCACGGTGAACGCCATCGCGTACGACCCGCTGGACGACAAGCTGATCGACCCCCTGGGCGGGCTCGCAGACCTCGAGGCCAGGCTGCTGCGCGCCGTGGGAGTGCCCGCCGAGCGCTTCGGCGAAGACGGGTTGCGCATCCTGCGCGGCGCGCGCTTCACGGCCACGCTGGGCTTCGAGCTCGAGGCCAGCACCGAGGCCGCCTTCGCGGGCGCCATCGGCGTGTTCACCAAGGTGAGCCGCGAGCGGGTGCGCGACGAGTGGCTGAAGGCCATGAAGGCCCAGCGGCCCTCCGTGGCGTTCGACGTGATGCGCCGCACCGGCATCCTGGACGTGACGCTGCCGGAGCTCACCCAGCAGTACGGCTGCGAGCAGAACCGTTGGCACGCCTACGACGTGTGGCACCACACCATGGCCGTGCTGGACGCGGTCACGGGCAACGCCGTGGACAAGCTGGCCGGGCTGCTGCACGACGTCGCCAAGCCGCGGACGCGCGAGCTCAGCCCGAAGACGCAGGACTACACCTTCTACCACCACGAGCGCGTGGGGGCCGACATGGCCGACGCGTTCCTGCGCGAGTACCGCTTCAGCAACGACGAGCGGCAGCAGGTGGTGCACCTCGTGAGGCATCACTTGGTCTGTTACGAGCCCAGCTGGACGGACTCGGCGGTGCGGCGCTTCGTGCAGCGCGTGGGGCGCGACGGCGTGGACCCGCTGCTGCGGCTGGCGCACGCGGACGCCATCGGGAAGGGTCGGCCGGTGGAAGACGAGCTGGCCAAGCTGGCCGAGCTGCGCGTGCGCGTGGACGCGCTCATGGCGGCGGGGGCGGCGCTCTCCACGGGCGACCTCACGGTGGACGGGCGGGACGTGCTGGCGCGGCTCGACGGCCGGGGCGGGCCCGTGGTCGGTGAGATCCTGCGCGAGCTGCTGGAGGCCGTGCTGGAGGACCCCGCTTTGAACGAGCGAGACCAGCTGCTGCGCGCGCTGGACCAAGCGGTGGCGCGCCGCGCCCGTGGCGAGGTGCCCCCCAAGAGCGAGGTGAACCCATGAGCGCCGCGTCCGGCCTGGTGTGCCTGCACCTCCACTACCTGCCCAACGTGGACGACGGGGTGAAGAGCCTGGAGCAGGGCATCGCGCTGTGCCGTGGGCTCGCCGAGCTGGGCTACACCCAGCTGGTGACCACGCCGCACATCCGCAGCGAGATGTTCGAGAACCGGCGCCCCGCGCTCCAGGCGGCCTTTGCCGCGTTCCAGGAGGCCGCCGCCGGAGAGGCGCTGCCCACGCTGGGGCTGGGCGCCGAGCACCACTTGGACGACATCGTCTGGGCGCTGCTCGAGAACGGGCAGGGCGTGCCCTATCCGGGGGGCAACGCGGTGCTCATCGAGCTGCCCGAGGCGCACGTGCCCGCCGGGCTCGGCGACCGCTTCTTTCGGCTGCGGGTGCGCGGCATGCGGGTGGTGTTGGCGCACCCCGAGCGCTACCGGCCGTTCTTCGATCGCACCAACCAGCTGGACCCGCTGCTGGACGCGGGCGCGCTGCCGCTCCTGGATCTCATGTCGCTCACCGGCCGCTACGGAAAGGCGCCGCAGCGCGCCGCCGAGCGCATGCTGGACGAGGGCACCTACTTCGCGGCCTGTACGGACGCCCACAAGCCCGAGGATGTGCCCGAAGTGGAGAAGGGCATCGCGCGCCTGCGCGAGCTGGTGGGCCCCGCCGAGGCCATGGAATTGCTTTCCACGAACCCACGACACATCCTGGCCGGCACGGCCGAGTACGACTGACCCTGCCCGAGTGGAACGCCTTGCTTACTGAACCTCTTGCTGCCCCTGCGGCCCCGCCTCCGGGGCTCGCGCGACGCATCCTGCCCAAGCTCGTGGTCTCCCTGATCCTGGGCGGCCTGTTGGCGTGGCTGACGGTGCGCAGCGGCGTGGCCATCGTGCCCACGGACTCGGCGGCCTGGGCCAACGTGGCGCCCTGGGCCATCCCGGCGTACGCCCTGTCGCTGCTGCTCACGCACTTCCTGCGGGCCGCGCGGTTTCGCTTCCTCATTGCTCCCATAAAGCCGCTGCCGCTGCGCGAGGTGGTGCTCATCAACTGGATTGGCTTCTTCGCCATCTTCGCCCTGCCGCTGCGCCTGGGCGAGTTCGCGCGGCCCGCGCTCACCAAGCTGCGCCACGGCGTGAGCGTCTCGGCCGGCATTGGCACCGTGGCCGTGGAGCGCGTGCTGGACGGGCTCATGACCAGCTTCTGCGTGGCCTGGGCCCTGTTCGTGCTGCCCCGCCGCGTGGTGGACGACCCGCTGGCGCGCGCGCTCCCCGGCTATGGGCTGGCCGCGCTCGCGCTGTTCACCTGCGCCTTCCTGGCGCTGGGCGTCTTCCTCTGGAAGCGCGCGTGGGCCGTGCGCACCACCGAGCGGGTGATCGGCATCGTGAGCAAGGGCCTGGCCGGCTTCCTGGCCACCAAGGTGGGCGGGGTGGCCGACGGGCTCAAGACCCTGGCGGATCCGCGCCTGGCTTTTGGCTTCGTGCTCGAGACCTCGCTCTACTGGGCCAGCAACGCGTTCGGCATGTGGCTTCTGGCGCAGGGCTGCGGGCTCGAGCTCAGCTTCGGGCAGGCCGTGGGCGTCATGGGCATCCTGGCCATAGGCATTCTGCTGCCCGCCGGGCCGGGTCTGTTCGGCAGCTTCCAGCTGGCGGTCACGCTGGCGCTGCAGCTCTTCTTCGCCAGCGAGATCGTCTCGGGGGCGGGCGCCATCTACGTGTTCCTGCTGTTCGTCATCCAGGCCATCGGCATCGTGCTGGCGGGGGTGATCCCGCTTCTGGCCATGCGCCTCCGGCTGGCGGACCTCATGCCGCGCCTCGACGGGCTCACGTCCGAGGGCGCCGGCTGACACCCGCCGGGCGTCCCAGCTAGGGTAGGGGCCGCCCCGAAATTTTGGTGGCGCTGGAGCACGGGCGTAGCTTCGCCGCATGTCCCGCTCCGCTCGCCGCCTGGTCGCCGTCGTCCAACTGTCCGTTCTGTCGCTGTGCCTTTTGCTTGCACCGAGCCGCCGCCGCGCGCCGCACGCTGGACATGGGCTACCGCTACGATCAGGTCTGGACGGCCGCGGTGCGGCTGGTGCGCGTGGACTACGGCTTCAACGTGACCGAGCGCGACCAGGAGCTGGGCTTCGTGATGTTCGAGTACCTTGAGGGCACGCAGACGTTCAACGGCTCCATCGAGGTGCTGCGTACGGCCGACACGCTGGGGCGCGAGCGCGTGCGCGTGGTGGTGGTGGTCCAGGGCCAGCCCGAGTACGTGGAGCGCATGATCACGGATCGCCTCGAGCGGAAGCTGCGCGGTGACTACGGTGCCCCGCCGCGGCCGGAGCCCACGCCGCCCGTGGCCACGCCGCCAGCCGCTGCGACCGGCGCGACCGGCGCGACCGAGGAAGAGGCGGCCCCGTCCGAGGACGCCGCGGCTCCGGAAGAGACCGAGCGCTGACATCTGCGGCCGGCTCCGCTGTACGGGTTGGGGTCCTGGAAACGACGGGGCATACTGCCGGGATATGCTTCGACGGCTCGTGTGGATTGCTTGTGGGGCGCTGCTCTTCGGGAGCCTGGCCCCAACGTTCGTGAGCGCGCAAGGGCGTGAGGGCGCCGGATCGCTGGCCCCTCCGAGCGCGCCCAGCGGGATCTTGCCCGGGCCTGCCGGCGTTCCCGGGAGCACGCCATCATCGCCGCTGGGTGACGTGCCGCCCCCACCCCCGCCGCCCGGCTCGGGCTATGGCATGCCCGCCGCGCCGGGCTACGCACCCCTGCAGCCGCAGCCCACCGGCTTCCAAGTGGACGCCGACACGGCCACGCGCCTGCGCGTGCTGGACTCGGATCTCCAGCAGCTGGCGCGCGCCGGCAACCCCGTGGCGGGCGGCGTCATCACCATGGCCACGGGCGGCCTGTCCATCGCGCTGGCCTTCCTGGCCACGGAAGATGACTTCCTGCGCAACTACCTGGTGCTCTACGGCGCCGCCAACGTTCTGACCGGCATCACCGAGCTGGCCATTCGTCCCAACGCCAGCGGCCCGTCCATCGCGTTCACGCACATGCCCATGGGCAACGAACAAGAGGCGCAGGCCCGCTTGCTCTTCGGCGAGGAGGCCCTCGAGCGCATCGCTCGCCGCTCCCGTGCTGCGCGTCTGATCACCGCGTCCATCGACGTGGCCGTGGGCCTGGCCATCATCCCCATCTTTCTGGGCCCCAACGACTTCTCGGTGCGCGACCCGTTCGACTACTTCGTGCTGCTCGGCAGCGGCATCTCGGTGGTGACCGGGCTCATCAACCTGGTCACGCGCTCCACCGCGGAGAAGTACTGGGCCGCCTACACGGAGCTCAACGAGCGGCTCAGCGCGCCACGCACCACGGTATCACTGGGGATCACGCCGCTGCGGGGCGGCATGAGCTTCTCGCTGACCGGGACGCTGTAGTCTCCCTCGTGGAGCGCGGGTCAGTCCGGAACCAGGCTCCCGCTGCCGAGCAAGCCGACCGACATCCTGGAGCAGAAAGAACCCACGAATAGGTCGCTGAGGACGTCGGGGACGGCCGAGAGATGGTCTTGATAGTTCACCCCACCGCCGATGATGGGAATGAGCGCGACCAGCATGTTCCCCAAGTCCGTGGGGTCCATGGCCCCGCCGACGATCAGGTTGGTCAGCGACTCCTGGCTGAGCGTCCCCGACACCGTCACGTCGTAGATGCGGAAGTTCAGCATGACGGTGCCAGCGGCGGTCCGCTGCGGGATGGCGAGGGTGAAGCTCGACGCGCGGCCGATGAAGTCTCCCCCGGCCGAGGGAGTGCCCGCAAACGGCCCGGCGAGCGTGTTGCCTGCTGCATCCTGGATCTCGATGCGGAGACAGCCGGTCCCCGTCTGGACGAGAACGAAGAGGTCCAGACGCGCGCAGGTTGGGCCGGACGCCACGCAGTCCAGAGACGCGGAGATCTCGTCCTGAAAGCTGTAGGGGTCGGCGCGGTTGAGCCACGCCAGAAGGCCGACCAGATCGATCAGCGAGTTGTCCACGCTCCCCGCGTAGTCGGGGGCGCCACACGCGTTCCAAGCGTCGTCCAGGTCATGGCCCACGATGGCGCCCGCCTCGGCCTCCGCGGCGGAGGGGACACGGAGCATGTCGATGCGATACAGAGACGGAGCGCCAGTGGCGCTGCACGTGTCGGTCGAGACGCACGCCGCCCCGCAGCACGGTGCGCCCGGTGTGCTCGGACACCCGAGGCACGCGCCCTGGTTGCAGGTCTCCCCCTGCGCGCAGGCTCGCCCGCACGCTCCGCAGTGAGACTCCGAGCTCAGGAGCGTCAACGGGTCGGAGAGAAGCGTCGCGTCGTTGTCCACGACGCCGTCGCAGTCGTCGTCCACCCGGTTGCCGCAGGTCTCGAGGCGGCTCGAGCCGACGTCGTCGTCGGCGTCGTTGCAGTCCGTGCCACCACACACCCAGGGCACTTCCCCGTCTTGGTCGCTGTCCGCGACCTGGAACTCGCAAGTGCCCGTGGACGCGTTGCAGGTCTCGAGGGTGCAGGGGTCGCTGTCGGCGCAGTCGGCCGGGGAGCTGCAGGCGGCACCCGCGACGCAGCCCGAGACGGGGTTACAGCTTGTCTCCGCTCCACAGAGCGCCGAAGTGGGCGCATGGAGGCAGCTGCCGGAGGCGCTACAGCTGTCGACGGTACAGGCCACGTCGTCATCGCAGTCGGCGGCGGCTTCGCAGCCCACATGGGCACATGTCACGCCGTTTCCCGCAAAGCCCCGATGGCATGAGCAGGTGTACGCACCGGGGGTGTTCACGCACATCGCGGTGGCCGCGCAGTTGTCGCTGCCGCGCGCGCACTCGTCGACCCGAATGAGGGAGGTGCAGACGCGACCGTCGCCTCGGTAGTCCGATGGGCAGGCTCCACACACCACCCCCCGGTCGCTCGTGCCACACGCGACCATGGGTGTGGTCGAGCAGCCGCCGTTGTCCACCTCGCACGAGCCCGGCGCGCCGCCGCCGTCGATGATGGGAGAGCTAGCGTCACCGCTGCAGCCCGCGAGCAGCATGGACGCACCGAACGAGAGTGCCAGCCAACGTGCGGCGGTCGCTTGCATGGTGATGTCGCTCCCCAGTGTCACGGTCCATGAACCATGACACAAACGGGCTCGTCCGCAGAAGGGCGCTCGGTTCCTGCGTCGGCGACCGCTAGTGCGGCGCGGGCGCGATGGCGCGCAGCGCCTGCCGGGCGCCGCGATGCTCCGGGTCACGCTGCAGCGCATCCTCCAGAGCTTCGCGGGCGTCGTCACGCCGGCCGTCCCGGGCCAGCGCCAGACCCAGCACGTAGCCGGCTTCGGCGCGATGATCCGGCACCCCCACAGCACCCGCAGCAGCGGCCTCGGCCGCGTCGGGTAGAAGCGTCAGCAGCCCACGCGCCAGCTCGGCGGCCCGCGTCAGCTGACCGGACTCGAGCGCCACGCGCGCGCGCAGCAGCCCACACTGGCGGGGACAGCGGGCGATCACGCGGCCCAGCGTGGCATCCGCTCCGCGTGCATCCCCCGCCGTCAGCTGCGCGCGCGAAAGCGCCAGGTGCAGTGGTACCGACTGCCCCTCGAAGCGCAGCGCCGCGAACAGCAGCGGAACCGCCCGGGGTGCATCTCCGCGCGCCAGGTGGACGTCGGCCAGGCGCATCGCGCGCGCTGCGCTGGGGTCCAGCTCGAGGGCCAGGCGCAGCGCGTCTTCGGCGCATGCGAGGTCGCTGCGCTCGGCCGCCAGGAGCGCCAGCGCGTCCAGCACCGGGAGCAGCTCCGCGGTGGCCATGCGGGGGGCGCGCGCCAAGAGGGTGAGCGCCTCGCGCTGCCGGCCCAGCGCCACCAGCGCGGTGGCCTCCACCCGCTGGAGTTCTTCGCGCCGCGGCACCTCGGGAAACGCCTCGAGGGCCAGCAGGATTCGCTCCGCCCCGCGCACCTGCTGCCCGGTGGCCTCGGCCGCTTGAGCCTCGATGGGGGGCAGCAGCGCGCGTGAGAGACCCGAGATGCCCAAAACGGACTCGGGGTCGAGCTGCAGGGCCCGCGCGAAGGAGCGCTCGGCGGGGCGGCGCTGCTGGCGCGCCAGTTGGTCGTTACCGCGCGCGAGCACGCGGGCCAGCTGGGCGTCGCGCGCGGTCGTCTGCGCGCTGGCTGTGCATGGGCTCACTCCGAGGATGCCCACGACGAACGACACCATCACTAGCCGCGTCACCGGCCTAGCCTAGCAGCCCATCGAGACTGATGGAGCGCGCGATCATTCCGATGGAGAGGGGCCACCGATGGGCCTCGCCCGCGGAACATTCCGGCGTGCTTTCACCGAACTTCCCTGCGGCACACCGGATGCACTGAGCGGCCGCATGAGCCTCCACGTTCCAGCGACGCGATCCCCTCGCGTCTCCATCCTCGTCTTCACCGTGACCATGGCGCTGGCCCAGCTCGGCTGCATGGCCACCGTCAGCTACAGCCACCCCGTGGCGCCCACGCGCTTGGTGGCCGTGTCCCCCGGCGTGTGGGTGGTCTACGACTACCCGGAGGCCATCTTCTACAGCGACAACGCCTACTGGTGGTGGAACGGCGGGGCCTGGTACACGTCGCGCTACGCCGATGACGGCTGGGTGGTGGTCAACGTCGTGTCGGTCCCCGCGCCCCTCCGCCAGGTGCAGCGCCCCCAGACGTACGTGCACTACCGTGTGGAAGCACAGTCGCGGCCCGTGCCCCGCGCCCACGTGCGGCGCACCTATGTGGTGCAGCCGGCCCCGCAACGAGCGCACGAAAACGGCCGAGGTCGCGGCCAGGCAGCGCCCCCGCCACGGCGGGACGATGGGCGCGGTCGAACACCGCCGCCGCGCGCCGAGCCGCACGACGACGGCCGTGGCCAGGGCGGTCCCACCCACCAGCCCGGCAGTGACGCACGCGGGCGCGACCACGACGACCGAGGTCGTGGACGGTCCGACGACCACGACGACCGTGACCGCGGACGGTCCGACGACGACCGAGGGCGCGGTCGCTGAGAGCTCGGCCCTGGGACGCCAACACGGTCCGCGTGTGCGCAAGCGCTGCGCGGTCTAGCTCCGCATGCGCGCGCCGTGCGCGCCGGCCCTGCAGCGCGCCAGCCCGACTGGTCGGGTCCGCCCAACATGTCGAGGCTGCACCCGCAGGTCCGGGTCTTGCACCCACGAGCCCGAAGCTCACCCACTGGGAGGCCACACCTTGACGACCTGGATTCTTGTCGCACAGCGCTCCGGCGCGCGCATCTTCGAACACGAGGCCCCCGGCGCGGGGCTGCAGCTGGTGAACACCATCCTCCACGAGGAGGGCCGCGCTCGCGACGGGGAGCTGAGCGCCGACCGTCCCGGCGGCTCGGTGGACCGCAACTCCCACGGTCAGCACAGCATGCAGAGCGAAGAGTCGCCGCACGAGCGCGTGGTCGCCGACTTCGTTCGGTCGCTGGCCAAGACGCTGGAGGCTGCGCGCGTCGAGCGGCGCTACAGCAAGCTGGTGCTGGTGGCCGAGCCTCGCATGCTGGGGCAGCTGCGCGAGGCGCTCGACGCCCCCACCACCGCGCTGGTCATCGGTAGCCTCGACAAGGACTACTACCCACGCGACCAGGACCACCTGGTGAAGGCGCTCGGCGAATTCATCAGCGTCTGAGCCCGCCGAACGCGTGTCGGGGAAGCCACGCGTCCGCATGAACGCGCGTCGTGGGCCTGCTAGAGCCACCACCCCATGCGCATCACCCGACTCCGCGGCGCCCGCACCCACAACCTGAACGGCGTGGACCTCGACCTGCACCCCGGCACGCTGGTCGTGGTGGCGGGGCCGTCCGGTGCTGGGAAGTCGTCGCTGGCCTTCGAGACGCTGCACGCCGAGGGGCAGCGCCGCTACGTGGAGAGCTTCAGCGCCTACGCGCGGCAGTTCCTCGAGCGCTCGGCGCGCCCTGCGGTGGAGAGCCTGGACCCCGTGCCGGTGAGCATCGCGGTGGACCGCAGCGCGCCCATACGCACCAGCCGCAGCACCGTGGGCACCATGTCCGAGGTGAACGACTACGTGAAGTCGCTCTACGCGTATGCGGCCACGCTCTACTGCCCGGGCTGCGGCGACGAGGTGGCGCGTGATGACGCCTCCGCCGCCGCCACGCGCGTGCTCGCGGAAGCGCCGCAGCAGCGCGTGGTGGTCACGTATCCCGTCGAAGTGGAGGACGTGGAGAGCTACCTGGGCGTGCGCGAGACGCTGCTGGCCGCGGGCTATCGGCGGCTCTTCGTGGATGGGCGGGTGCAGGACGTGGACGCGCTGACCCCCAGCGAGGTGCTGGCAGGGGGCACGGGCCGGGTGCGCGTGGTGGCCGACCGCGTGGTGGCCGACGCCGAGTCGCGCGGGCGCTTGGTGGAGGCCCTCGAGGTCGCCCTGCTGCGTGGCGGTGGTCGCGCCGAGGTGGTGCCCGTGCCGCGCGATGACGACGCTGCGGCCAAGAAGCCCGCGCCGGGCATCTCGTTCTCGCGCGGCCTGCACTGCGCGCGCTGCGACCGCCGCTTCGGCGCGCCCACGCCGGGGCTCTTCTCGTTCAACAGCCCCATCGGCGCGTGCCCCACCTGTCGTGGCTTCGGGCGCACGCAGGGCGTGGACTGGAAGAAGGTGCTGCCGGACGAGTCGCTCACGCTCGCAGGGGGCGCCATTCGCGCCTACGCGGGGCCGTCCGCGGAGTGGGAGCGAAAGGACCTCCAGAAGTTCGCCAAGCGCGCCGGCGTGCCCATGGACGTGCCGCTGCGGGACCTGACGCCGGCGCAGCGCACCTGGCTCATCGAGGGGGAGACGCCCCCGCGCAAGGGCGCGTGGTACGGCCTCGCCGGCTGGTTCCGCTACAAGGAGAGCCGCGCCTACAAGATGCACGTGCGCGTGTTCCTGGCGCGCTACCGCAGCTACGACCTGTGCGTGGCCTGCGACGGAACGCGCCTGCGCCCCGAGGCCTCGTGGTGGCGCCTGGGGGCGTGAGCCTGCCCGAGCTGTACGCGCGCTCCATCGCCAGCACGCGGCAGCTGCTGGCCAGCGAGGCGGCGCGCTTTGCCCCGGACCGCGCGGCGCGCACGCTGCACGGCGAGACGCTGCGGCGCCTGGAGACGCTGGAAGAGGTGGGGCTCAGCTACCTCACGCTCGACCGCCAGGCGCGCACGCTGTCCTTCGGGGAGGCGCAACGCGTGTCCATGGCCACCGCCCTCTCGGCCTCGCTCAACGGCGCGCTCTTCGTGCTGGACGAGCCCACGGTGGGGCTGCACCCGAGCGACGTGCAGCGCCTCATGCCCGCCGTACGACGCCTGGCCAGCGGCGACAACATCGCGCTCATGGTGGAGCACGACGAGGCCGCGCTGCTGGCGGCCGACCGGGTCATCGAGCTGGGGCCCGGCGCGGGCGACGACGGCGGCAACGTGGTGTTCGACGGCACCCCCGAGCAGCTCGCAGGCAGCGCCACGCTCACCGGGCGAGCACTGCGCGGCGAGGTGCTGCCCGCGCGCGCGCCCCTGCCGGCGGCAAGCACCTTCATCGAGCTGCACGGCGCCACGGGCCACAACCTCCGGGGCGACCTGCTGCGCCTGCCCATGGGCCGGCTCACGTGCGTGACGGGCCCTAGCGGCAGCGGCAAGAGCAGCCTCGTGTTCGGCACGCTGCTTCCGCTGCTGGAGAGCGCGCGCGGGGCCACCCCGGAGGAAGAGCCGCTGCCCCACGAGCGCCTGAGCCTGCCGCGCGGCATCGACCACGTCATCGCGGTGGACCAAGGGCCGCTCGGGCGCACCGCGCGCGGCAACCCGGCCACGTACCTCGGCGTGTGGGACGCCTTCCGCAAAGCGCTGAGCAACACCCCGCTCGCGAAAGAGCGCGGGTACCAGGCGGGCTTCTTCTCGTTCAACGTGGCCGGCGGCCGCTGCGAGACGTGCCGCGGGGAGGGCGCCGAGACGGTGGAGATGCAGTTCCTCTCCGACGTGACCTTCTCGTGCGCCACCTGCCAGGGGCGGCGCTTCGTCGGCCCCGTGCTGGACGTGCGCCTCGGCGACCACAACGTCGCGGACTTGCTGGAGCTCACGGTCACGCGCGCGCTCGCCCTGTACGGCAGCATCAAGGCGGTGCGCACGGGGCTCGAGCCGCTGGCCCGCCTGGGGCTCGGCTACCTGCAGCTGGGGCAGTCGCTGGCCACGCTGAGCGGTGGCGAGGCGCAGCGCCTGAAGCTGGCGGCGGCCCTGGCCACCACGCGCCCGGACGCGCTGGTGCTCATGGACGAGCCCAGCGCGGGGTTGCACGCCGCCGACTTGGCGCCGCTCATGGCGTGCCTCGACGAGCTGGTCCGCAAGGGCGCGACGGTGGTGCTGGTGGAGCACGACATGCGCATCGCGGCGCGCGCGGACCACGTCATCGACCTGGGTCCGGGGGCCGGCGCCGAGGGCGGCCGTGTGGTGGCTGCGGGAACACCGGCCGAGGTGGCTGCGACGTCCAGTCCCAGCGCCGCGTTCCTGCGGGCGCTGCTGAACCCGGCCGCGCCCACAAAAACCACACGTGCCACGAAGGCTGCCGCCAAGAAGAGCCTTGCCGCCAAAGACCTGGCAGCCCCGAAGGACCTGGCCGCGCCCATCGAGATCCGCGGCGCGCGCGAGCACAACCTCAAGAACCTGACGGTGAGCATCCCGCGCGAGCAGCTGGTGGTGGTCACCGGCCCGAGCGGCAGCGGCAAGAGCAGCCTCACGTTCGACGTGCTCTTCGCCGAAGGCCAGCGGCGCTACCTCGAGACGCTGGCGCCCTACGCCCGGCAGTACATGCCGCAGCTGCCGCGCCCCGCGGTGGATCTGGTCACCAACGTGCCGCCCTGCGTGTCGCTCGAGCAGCGCAAGACGCGCGGCGGCGTGAACTCCACGGTGGGCACGCTCACCGAGGTGGCCCACCACCTGCGCGTGCTGTGGGCGCGGGCCGGCACGCTCTACTGCCCGGACTGCGACCTGCCCATCGAGGCCAGCACCCCCGAGGCCATGCTGGCCACCATCACGCGCGCGCTCGAGCAGCAGAAGCCGAAGCCCGACGCCGTGATGTTCCTCGCCCCCATCGTGCGCGGCCGCAAGGGCCACCACCGTGAGCTGCTGGAGCGCCACCGCGCGCGCGGCGTCACGCACGCCCGCGTGGACGGCGAGCGCACCGAGCTGGTGGGAGGCCTGGCGCTGGCCCGGCACCGCGAGCACGACGTGGAGCTCGAGATCGGGAGCGTACTCATTCCGCGCGGGAAGACCGCCACGCCCGCACCCGATGCCCTGCGGCACGCGCTGCTCCGCACGCTCGAGGTGGGGGAGGGCAGCGCCCTCGTGGAGCTGGGCGCTCAAACGCTCTCCCTCTCGTCCTCGCGCACCTGCAAGCGCTGTGGTGTGGGCTACCCCGAGCTCGACCCGCGCTTCTTCTCGTTCAACACCCGCCAGGGCCAGTGCGAGCCCTGCGAGGGCGCCGGCGAGATCACGCGCGAGGTGGGCCGCGGCAAGGCCAAGCGCATGGTCACCACGCCGTGCGAGACATGCGGCGGATCACGCTTGAGCCCGCTACCGCGCGCGGTGCGCTTCGAGGGCCGGCGCATCGAGGAGCTGCTCTCGCTCTCGGTGGACGCGGCCCTCGGTGAGCTCACCACCCTCGAGACCAACGCGCTCGACCCACGCTCGGCCGCCATCGCCGAGGTGCCGCTCAGCGAGGCGCGCCGGCGGTTGGGCTTCCTCTCGCGCGTGGGCCTCGGCTACCTGGGCCTCTCGCGCGCGGCCAGCACGCTGAGCGGCGGCGAGCTGCAGCGCGTGCGCCTGGCGGCCCAGCTGGGCAGCGGGCTCACGGGGGTGCTGTACGTGCTGGACGAGCCCACCATCGGGCTGCACCCGCGCGACACCGGCCGGCTCATCGAGGCGCTGCGCGCGCTGGTGGACTCCGGCAGCTCCGTGGTGGTGGTGGAGCACGACGCCGACGTGATCCGCGCGGCCGATCACATCCTGGACATCGGCCCCACGGGCGGCGTTGGCGGTGGCTACGTGCTGGCGCAGGGTCCCAGCGCCGAGGTGCTGGCTAGCGAGGCCTCGGTCACGGGCAAGGCCCTCCGCAGCGCCGCACCCAGCCCACGCGGGCGCGACATGAAGTCTCCCGAGTGGCTCACCTTGCGCTCTGTGCAGATGCACAACCTGCGCGACGTCACGCTGCGCGTCCCCCACGGGCGGCTCACGGCGGTCACCGGCGTCAGCGGCTCGGGCAAGAGCACGCTGGTGCGCGCGGTGTTGCTTCCAGCGCTGCGTCAGGCCCTGGGGCTGGTGCAAGAGACACCCCCGGGCGAGCACGCGGGCCTCGACGGCGTGACCGGGCTGCGGCGCGCGGTGGAGATCGACCAGTCGCCCATCGGGCGAACGCCGCGCTCGGTGCCGGCCACCTACATCGACATCTGGAACCCCATCCGCGCCTTGCTGGCAGGCACCCAAGAGGCGCGCACCCGAGGCTACGAGCCCACGCGCTTCTCGTTCAACACCGCCGGCGGGCGCTGCGAGACATGCGAAGGCAACGGGTCCTCCGTGGCGGAGATGTCGTTCCTGCCGGACGTCATCGTGCCCTGCGAGACCTGCCGCGGCGCGCGCTTCGACGAGAGCACGCTGGCCGTGCGCTGGCGCGGCCTGGACGCCGGGGCCCTGTTGGATCTGGATGTATCCAGTGCGATCCGCGTGTTCGAGAGCGTGCCCAAGGTGCGCCGCCCGCTCGAGCTGCTGGCGGACCTGGGGCTCGGCTACCTGCGCCTCGGGCAGCCCAGCCACACCCTCAGCGGCGGTGAGGCGCAGCGCCTCAAGCTGGTGTCCGAGCTCAGCAAGGCAGCTGGCGCCGGCCCCACGCTCTACGTGCTGGACGAGCCCACCACCGGCCTGCACCGCGATGACGTATCGCGCTTGATCGAGGTGCTGCAGCGCTTCGTGGATCGCGGCGACAGCGTGGTGGTCATCGAGCACCACCCAGACTTGATCGGCGCGGCCGACTGGGTGGTGGACCTCGGCCCCGAGGGCGGCGCAGGCGGCGGACGCATCGTGGCGGTGGGCTCCCCGGCCGACATCGCGGCGAGTGGCTCGCACACGGGCCGGGCGCTCGCAGCTCAGGGCGACACGGCGCAGGAGCCCGCGCCGATCTCGCGTCGCGCGCGGCAACGTGCTACTTCGCCCTCGTGATCGAGCCACCGCCTCCCTCTGCGGAGAGTTCTGACGCCGGCACGCGGGGACGCCTCCCAGCCGCCCTGGTGTCGCGGGACCTCCAGCAACGCATGATCTTCTACGGCCTGTGGGGTGCGTTGGCCCTCGCCATCATCGTGGTGTTCCGTGAGGTGCTGCTGCCCTTCTTCTTGGCGGTGGTCGTGGCCTACGTGCTGGCTCCGCTGGTGGACGTGCTCGAGCGGCGCATGAAGCGCTGGGTGGCCGTGGTCACCATCTACGCCCTGCTGGTGGGCAGCATGGTGACCTTCGCGGTGCTGGGCCTGCCCCGCCTGGCTGCCGAGATCGAGAAGCTGGCGCGCGAGGCTCCGCATGCCCTCGCACAGGTGCGCGACACCTGGCTGCCGGAGATGGAGCGGCAGATGCGCGACTCCATGGGTCAGCTGCCACGGGTGGAAGCGCCTGCGCCCGTTCCGACGCCGAGCGGCGACCCGAACGCCGTCCCCGCTGACCCCGGCGCCGAGGCAGGCACCGACACGGACACCGCGGTGGACCCCGCGGCAGACGCCCCCGTGGCCACCAGCGACGCGCCCATCACCGTGCGGCGAGTGCGTGGCGGCGGCTACGACATCCACCTCCCGGCAGATGGCTTGGTGGTGACCCCCGAGGGCGACGGGTACATCGTGCGCACCGCACACCACGAGAAGAGCGACGGCGACGTGGCCGCTGCCTTCGTGGAGGCCGTGCGAGGCATCACGCGCAACACCCAGGACACCGCGGCCACGCTGCTGGTGACCGCGCAGGCCATCGTCCGCAAGGTGGTGAAGGGCGTCTTCACGTTCTTCATCATGCTCATGCTGTCGGCCTACCTGCTGGTCACCAAGGACCAGGTCATCGGCTTCTTCCGCAACTTCGCGCGCCCCGAGCGCCGCCGCGTGTTCGACAGCCTGCTCTCGCGCATCGACCGTGGCCTGTCCGGCGTGGTGCGCGGCCAGCTGCTCATCTGCCTCATCAACGGCGCGCTCAGCGGCATCGGGTTCTACCTGCTGGACCTGCCGTACTGGCCCATCCTCACGCTCATCGCCACGCTGTTCAGCGTCATCCCCATCTTCGGTGCCATCCTGAGCAGCGTCCCGGCGGTGGTGCTGGGGCTGCAGCACGGCGTGGCCACTGCGGCCCTGGTGGTGCTCTGGATCGTGGTCATCCATCAGATCGAAGCCAACCTGCTCAACCCCAAGATCATGGGCGACGCGGCGCACGTGCACCCCGTGTTGGTGGTCTTCGCCCTGCTGGGCGGCGAGCACCTCTTCGGCATCGCCGGTGCGCTCTTGGCCGTGCCCGTGCTCAGCATCTTGCAGAGCCTCTTCCTGCACTACCGTGAGCAGGTGCTGGGTGTGCCCGCGCCGCGCCGCGCCGACTCGTCCAGCACCAGCTCCTCGGGGACCACGTCTAGCCCTGTGTGATGAACGGTCAGGGGTGCGACTGCACCACGATGGCCGTGATGTTGTCGCGGCCGCCGCGCTCGTTGGCCAGGTCGATGAAGCGGCGCACCGCGGCGTCGGGCCCCAGCTTGACGATGCCCGGGATCTCCGGGTCTTCCACGTGGCCATGAAGCCCGTCGCTGCACAGCATGTAGGCATCGCCCGGCGTGATGTCGAAGAAGCGCGTGTCCACCTGCACGTACTCGCGGCTGCCCACGGCGCGCGTGATTACGTTGCGGTGCGGCGAGACCAGCGCCTCGGCCTCGGTGATGATGCCCTGCTTGAGCTGCCAGGCGACCAGCGTGTGGTCCTCGGTGAGGGGGGAGGCCTTGCCGCCGCGCACCAGATAGACGCGGCTGTCGCCCACCTGGGCGGTGATGCCGTAGCGACCGCAGATGGCCAGGGCCGACAGCGTGGTGCCCATGCCCTGAGAGTCCGGGTCGTGCTGGGCGATGCCGAAGACCATGTACGTGGCGGCCTGGACGGCGCTCTCGAGCACCCGAATGGCAGCGCGGAGCGCCTCTTCCGAGGTGTCCCCTGCGGCCACGCGGCGCAGCTTCTCGCGCTCGTTGCGGACCATGCCGTGCACCGTGTCCACGGCCTCCGAGCTGGCCACGTCCCCTGACGAGTGCCCACCCATGCCGTCCGCGACGACGTAGAGCCCTAGCTCGTTGTCGAGGAAGAACGCATCTTCGTTGAAGCTTCTTCGTTGGCCGATGTCCGTCAGCCCAGCACCAGTTACCCGCACGCGCACCCCGCTCGAGGAGCAATGTTGGACACCCCTGCGGTGCCCGCCCGCGCACCCTAGCCCTTCTGACCAAGGCCGCCAACCCCCCAAGCCACCCGCCCGTGAATGAACCTGGCGGACCGGGTGTTGTGGGCACGTACGGACGGAGACCAGGAACGTGACCCAGCCAACTCTTTCTCGCTCTCGACGCACTCTCCCCATGCTGGCGCTGCTCGGCGCCGCGGCCCTCGCCCCCCTCGCACCAGCCCGTGTGGGGGCTCAAGACCTCACGGACGCCCGGCGCGTGGCCATCGCCGAGGCCCTCAACACCAGCACCGTCTCGGTGCAGATCGGCCGCAGCAGCGGCTCGGGCTTCGTGGCCACCCGCGACGGGTGGGTGGTGACCAATGCCCACGTGGTCCAGGGCGGCCGAGGCGCTGCCCGGCTGCGACTGGGCAGCGGCCAGCTGGTCGGGGCCCGCGTCATCGCCGTGGACCCGGCCCACGATCTGGCCGTGCTCGCCCCCCTGGACCGCAGCGCCATGCCGGCCCCGCTCGAGCTCGCCGACGTGGAGTCCGTGCGTGTGGGGCAGACCGTGCTCGCCTTCGGCAGCCCGTTCGGCCTGGACGGCACCCTCACCCAGGGCATCGTCAGCGCTCGACGCGACCTCCCCACCGGCGGGGGCGGCCAGATCGAGGGCGTCATCCAGACCGACGCCACCATCAACCCCGGCAACTCGGGCGGCCCGCTGGTGAACACGCGCGGTGAGGTCATCGGCGTGAACACGGCCATCCTCTCCCGCAGCGGGGGCAGCCAGGGCATCGGCTTCGCGGTGCCCGTGAACTACGTGAAGGCCCTGCTGGATGAGCTGCGCGAGTCCACCCGGGTGGCCAGCGCGGCCGAGCCCGGCCAGGCCGAGAGCCCACGCGCCACGCGGCCTGCGGCGCCTGCCCAGGCTGGCCAAGACGGGCCGGCGCCTTCGGTGTGGCTCGGCATCTACGCCGTGGACGTGCGCGGCGGCGTGCAGATCGAGCGCGTGGTCCCCGGTGCCGCGGCTGCCCGAGCCGGCCTACTGGGCCGCAGCGACCCGGCGCCCCGCTTCGTGCACCAGATGGGCGTGCCCTGGACGGGCCACATCATCCTCGCCGTGGAGGGCCAGCGTGTGCATTCGCTGGCCGAGCTGCAGCGCGTCCTGGACGGCCGCCGCGCCGGCGAGCAGGTGCGCCTGATGGTGGCCGTGGGCAACGGCGAGCTCAGCGGCGAGACGGTGGTGCAGCTGGAGCCACGCCCCGCCAACCCCTGAGCCCCGCGACGTGGCGTCTGGGGGCGTTTCGCGTAAGCTCGCGCGCGATGACTGTCGACGTGCTCGCGCTGCGCCAAGCGGCTCTCTCTCACCTCGAGTCCGGCGACAAGGCGGGCGCCTGGGCCGCGCTCGAGCCGCACCGCGCCATGCTCCCGAAGGACGCTGAGCTGGCCTGGCTGTGGCTCGACCTGCTGAGCCAGTCGCCAGGGCGCCCCACGCTGCTGGCTGAGGCGCGCGACGTGCTGGCCGCGTTTCCGCACGATCCCGCGCTGGTCATCGCGGCGTGCGACGCGCTGAACCGCTCGGCCGAGCGCTTTCCCATGGACACGCCCCCGCTGCGGCGCGAGGGCCCCGCGCAGCTGGCCGCCGACGCGGCCGCCGCGTGCCTGCGTGCGCTCCCCGAGAGCGAGCAGCGCCGCGTGGAGACGGCGGGCTACCTGCACATCAACCGCGCCAACGCGCTGCGCATGGCGGGCCCCGACCGCGACGCCGAGGCCCAGTCGGCCTTCGCCGAGGCGCTGGCCATCGACCCGAACAACGGTCACTGGTGGTTCGACCTGGGCGTGCTGCACAAGTGGCGCGGCCGCTTCAAGGAGGGCCTCGACGCCACCCTGCGCGCGCGCTCGCGGCTGGGCGAGACCAAGCCGGTGCAGTGGAACATCGCCATCTGCGCCACGGCGCTGGGTGACGGCGACCTGGCCGGTGGCGTGTGGAAGGCGCTGGGCATGCCGGTGGAGCTGCAGCCCAGCGGCATGCCGCTGGTGCCGGGGCTGCCCCCCATGCAGGTGCGCGTGCTGGCCAAGGGGCCCGGAACGGGGCCCGACGCCACGGTGCCCGACAGCTCGGTGAGCTTCGAGCTGGTCTGGGTGGCGCCGCTCTCGCCCTGCCACGGCGTGGTGCAGAGCGCGACGTTCCGCGAGGCTCCCATCGACTACGGCGACGTGGTGCTGTGGGACGGCGCGCCGGTCTCGGTGCTCAAGACGCCCGAGGGCCCGGTGCCGCGCTTCCCGCTGCTGGAGATCCTGCGGCGCGGCGACGAAGAGCGCATGCGCTTCGTGGCCCTCAGCGAGGAGCCCGGGCGGCTGGCCGAGGTGGAGGCCGCGCTGCCACCCTATGCGCGCATGTTCGTGCACCGCGAGCAGGTGGAGGTGGCCACCCCCAGCAGCGAGCAGATGCTCCCCGTGTCGGTCAGCGGCGCCCAGGCCCCGCACGAACCCGGGCGCTTGGCCTACGGCAAGATCGTGCTGCCCGCGGGCGCCGACCTGCGCGGCTTCCGCGCCGCGTTCGAGAAGGCCATCGCGCGCAAGGGCTTCGCCGTTGCCATTCCGCGCCTGTACGAGCTGCTGGGCGAGACCAAGCGCGCGGGCCAAGAGCACCAGGCGTGGCGCGGGGTGGAGAAGAAGGCCATCAAGCGGGGCCTGCTGACGTGAGCGCGCTCACGGGCCGGCGCGCTGGGACCACACGGAGGACTACCCCCTCGCTGGTCCGGCCCGATATGGTGAGCGTGGCGGCATGACCACGCAGCTCACGCGCACTCGGCTGGCCTTCGCCCTCCTGGGGCTGCTGGCATCACTCCTGATCCCGCCGCGAGTGCACGCCACCACGCTGCGCTATCAGACCGTGGACCAGCTGGCCCAAGACGCCGAGCTGGTGGTCTGGGGCCACGTGAGCCGTGTGGGCACGCGCATGGAGCGCGTCGCGGGTGGCGGCCTGCGCCCCGCGCGCGAGGCCCGCGTCGACGTGCGCGAGGCGCTGCTGGGGCAGGCCAGCGGTGCGCTCGCGGTGCAGCTGCTGGGGGGCGCCCACCGAGGTGGCGAGCGGCGGGTGCATGGCGAGGCCGAGCTGCGCGAGGGCGAAGAGGTGGTGCTGTTCCTCACGCGCTCGGGCGGAGAGCTGCGCGTGCTGGGCATGGGCATGGGCGTGCTGAGGGTGGTGCGCCCGCCAAACGGCGCGCCGCGCCTGCTGCGGCAGCTGGACGACGCGGCGCTGCTGGACGCGCAGGGCAGGGTGCTGCCGGCGCTGGACGAGAGCCTGAGCTTCGACGAGCTTCGCGCCGCCATCGGGCGCGCGCGCCAGGCGCCATGAAAGAGCACAGCATGAGAGCAGCGCGCGCCGAAGCCACGACCACGTCCCCGACCCTGACCGCGGGCCCGCGCTCGCCCCACCGATCCGCACTCGGGCTGCTGGTGCTGGTGCTGGGCGTGCTGGCCCAGGCGCTCGTGGCCCCGGCTCCGGCGCGGGCCTTCCGCTGCCTGCGCTTCGGCTGCCCCGCGTGGTGTGGCCCCGTGCCCATGACGCTCACCTCGCTCAGCGCGGACCTCGAGGCCATCGCGGCGGGCACCACGCGGAGCACGGTGGACCAGGCCTTCACCGACTGGACGCGCGTCAGCTGCACGTCGCTCGAGGTCTCGGTCACCGAGTCCCTCAGCGGCGGCATCCCCTTCTTCGGCGACGGGGCCTCGCACGTGGGCTTCGTGGAGACCGACTGGCCCTTCGACCCGAACGCCATCGGCATCTCGGACGTGCAGGTCATGAGCGGTTGCATCACCGAGGCCGACACCCTGCTCAACGGGCAGAACTTCACCTGGGTGCTGGGCGCGGGGGACGCGGGGCTGGTGAACGCCTACGGCGCGCTGCTGCACGAGTCCGGCCACCTCTACGGCTTGGGCCACTCCCAGGAGGCGCGCTCCGTGATGTGGTTCCTGTACCGCGGCGGCCGGCCCATCCTCGAGCAAGACGACTTCGACGGCATCTGCGACCTGTACCCGCGTGCGGGTGCCCCAGCGGACTGCGCCGTGACGGGCTGCCCTCTCGGCTGGGCCTGCGAGGCGAGCGTGTGCGAGCCCCTCGGCACGGCGGGCTGCATCCGCCACGAGGACTGCGAAGACGACGAGCGCTGCGACGCGGTCACGGGCGCGTGCGTGGTGGGCGTGCCCACGGGCGACGTGCTGGGCGCCCCTTGTGTGGACGACCTCGACTGCCTGAGCGGCCTCTGCGCGCAGCTCACCACGGGCGGCGTGTGCACCGAGGCCTGCGATGGCCTGGCCCCGCGCGCGGTGGCCTGCCCCACGGGCTTCCTGTGCGACGGCGATGCAGTGGGCGTGTGCGGCACCGGGCTGTGTCTCGCGGGCCGCCCCGGCGACGCGTCGCTCGGCGCCCCCTGCGAAGAAGACTCCGACTGCGCCAGCTCCATGTGCGACGACGCGGTGTGCGCCACCCCGTGCGACCCGCTCATCGAGGGGGGCTGCCCCAACGGCTTCGTCTGCGAGCCCGGGCAGGCCGCCGGCTGCGGCGCCTGCAAGCCGCCCCTCCAGCTGGGCGCGCGCTGCCGCTTCAACGAAGACTGCGCCGACGGCTACTGCATCACCAACGAGGGCGCCGAGACGGGCGCTTGCGCCACCGAGTGCGACCCGGCAGCCGGACGCGACGCCTGTCCGGATGGCTTCCGCTGCGAGGCCATGGGCGAGCTGGCGCTGTGCGTGGCCGACCCCATCGGGCGCCCCAGCCTGAGCGGCGGGTCGTGCAGCGTGAGCGTGGCTGACGAGCGGCCGAGCCTCGCAGGGCTGGCGGTGCTCGGGCTCCTGGCGCTGGTCGGCCGGCGCGCTCGCCGCCGCTCGGGCTTCAGTTGCCCGGGCCCTTCTGCCAGCGCTCCACGCGCTTGAGCACGAACACCAGCGTGGCGTGCGCGGCCCCGTAGGCCACCGCCATGCCCGCCGCGATGCCGCCGGGCCACCACTGCTGGGCGGCCATCAGGATCGCGCTCGATACGAACAACGAGCCCACCACCATGCCGCTGAAGAGGCGCCGGCCCAGCTTGTCGGCGGTGCTCTGTATGTCGTCGTCGGACACCTTCAGGCGGAAGGCCCCGTTGCGCAGGTCTTCCAGGATCTCCTGCACCTGGATGGGCACGTCGGTGGCGGCGGCGCTCAGGCGCATGGCCCCGCGCATGAGGTCCTGCGTCATGCGCTCGGGCGCGTAGCGCTGCTTGATGAGCGTGAGGAAGTACGGACGCGCCTCCTCCAAGAGGTCCAGCTCCGGATAGATCTCCTTGCCCACGCCCTCCACCGTCATGAGGCTCTTGCCCAACATGAGGAAGTCGGCCGGCATCTCGATGCTGTACTTGCGCGCGCCGCCCACGAGATCACGGATGAGACCGCTGAACTCGATGTCGCCCAGCTTCTTGCCCAGGTACTTCTGCGCCAGGAACGCGACCTCCGCCTCGTAGGCCTGGCGGTCGATCTTCTTGGTGGGGCGCCCGATGGCCAGCAGCGCATCGGCGATGCCGCGGTAGTCCTCGCGCACGGCGGCGATCATCAGGTCGATGGTCTTGTCGCGCATCTGCGGCGAGAGGCGCCCCACCATCCCGAGGTCCACCATTCCGAAGACGGGGTTCTCGGCGTCCCCCATCATGATGATGTTCCCGGGGTGCGGGTCGGCGTGGAAGAAGCCGTCCTCGAAGACCTGCTGCACGATGACCTGGATGGCGCGGCGCGCGATGACCTCGCCGCTCATGCCGTTGCGGATGGCCTCGTAGATCTTGTGCCCGTCCAGGTACGACAGCGTGAGCACGCGCTTGCTGCTGCAGTCGCGGTACACGAGCGGGAACACCACGCCCCGGTTGCCCTCGAAGTTGCGCCGGAACACGTCGCAGTTGTCGGCCTCCTCCACGTAGTCGAGCTCCGACATGATGGAGCGGTCGAACTCCTCCACGAGCCGCACCGGGTGGTAGAGCCGCGCCTCCGGGATGCTGCGCTCCACGGTGCGCGCCAGCCAGTAGAGCAGGTCGATGTCGCGCTCGATGATCTCCTTGCAGCCGCTGCGCTGCACCTTGACCACCACGTCCACCACGCCGTTCGGGGTCTCGAGGGTGGCGCGGTGCACCTGGCCGATGGAGGCGGTGGCCAGCGGCTTCTCGTGGAAGGTCTCGTAGACCTCGGCCAGGTCACGGCCCAGCTCGGCTTCAATCTGCGCGCGGATGTCTTCGAACGGGGCAGGGGGCACGTCGTCCTGCAGCTTCTTGAGCTCCATGACGACCTCCTCGGGGATCAGGTCCGGCCGGGTGGACATGATTTGCCCGAGCTTGATGAAGCTGGGCCCCAGGTCCTGCAGCACCAACCGGACGCGCTCGCCCAGCTTGGTGGCGTGGTCGCCGTTCTTGGCGGTGCCGGGCAGGAGGGACCCGAGCCCCGTGCGCTGCACCACTTCGCCGAAGCCGTGGCGCGCCAGGACGGACACGATCTGACGCAGGCGCTCGAGGTCACGGACGGTGTTCAGGATGCTGGGCATAGGGGGGGCTCGGGAGGCTCAATGTCGCAGAATCTCTCGCCTTGGGCCTATTTTTACTGCCACGAAATGATTGCGAAACAATCGGCGGGTAGACCACAATCGAACTACCCCAGGAGGTTCCCGTGAAGAAGGTGGAAGCCATCATCAAGCCGTTCAAACTCGACGAGGTCAAAGAAGCCCTCGGAGAAGTCGGCGTCAAGGGCATGACCGTCACCGAGGTGAAAGGCTTCGGCCGCACCGGCGGCAAGCGTGAGGTCTATCGAGGGTCGGCCTATGTGGTCGACTTCGTGCCCAAGGTCAAAGTCGAGGTCATCGTGCCGGACGCGCTCGTCGTGCCCGTGCTCGACGCCATCGAGAAGGCAGCGAAGACCGGTCGCATCGGCGACGGTAAGATCTTCGTCTCGCCCATCGAGGAGGCGATCCGGATTCGTACCGGAGAGCGCGGCGAAGACGCGGTCTGACCACCGCACAGGTCGAGCCCTGAGGCGCCCGCCAACACTCCCTCGTGGAGTGAACCCGCTGGCGCCTCGAGGGGGCTCCCGACTCGCTGCCCGAAAGCGTTGTGAAGAAGTAACGAATATACGCTGCACCCGTGGGTTGGTGACACGCAAGGCGTTCGCCAGCGTGCGCGAGCGCCTTGCCGCTCCCCACCTCGCCCTCCATATTGCACCGCACTTGTAACTGGCGGCCGGTGCTCGGCGACGCAACACGAGAAGCTGAAGGAAGACATGGACATTCAGGAACGACTTACAGCCTTTGCGATGCTCGGCGCCGGCTGGGTGATGTGGCTTCTCGTGGCGCTCTCCATCGTTGCCGTGGCCATCGCCATAGAGCGTGCCTACGTCTTCTTCTCACGGCGCGATGACGCGCGGGCGCTGCGTGAAGACCTGCAGCGCTTCCTGGGCAAGGGCGACGTGGCCGGCGCACAGGCCCGCATGAAGCAGAGCAAGAGCTTCGAGGCCGAGGTGGTCGGCGCCGCGCTCGGCATCGCCGACCAGGGCGCGTTCGCGGTAGAGCAGCGCCTCGAAGGCGAGAAGGTCGTCGCGCGGGCCGCCATGGAGCGCAACCTCGCGTTCTTGGGCACCGTCGGAAACAACGCGCCCTTCGTGGGGCTGCTCGGCACCGTCATCGGCATCATTCGGGCGTTCGCCGCGCTCGACCAGGACAACCTGGACGCCACCGGCGCCGTCATGGCCGAGGTGGGCGAAGCGCTCGTGGCCACCGCCATCGGCCTCTTGGTCGCTCTGCCAGCGGTCGTCTTCTACAACTACTACCAGCGCGTCATCCGTGGCCGCCTGGTGTGGGCCGACGCCATGGGCCGTGACGTGGTGGGCTTCGTGGGCGCCGACCCGGCGCCTGCCAGCGCCAGCAAGGCCGACAAGGCGAGCGGTAAGGAGAAGAGCTGATGGCCGGCGGCGCCGACCAGGGCGACGACGACATCATCTCCGGCATCAACGTCACCCCGTTGGTGGACGTCGTGCTGGTGCTCTTGATCATCCTGATGGTCACCGCAAAGCAGCTGGTGCAGCAGGACGCCATCGCCATGGATCTGCCGCAGGCGCCCACGGGGGAGTCGCAAGAGGCGGTGCCCACCGAGATGCGCATCAGCCTCGAGGCCGACGGCACGCTGCACCTCAACATCACGCAGAACGGCGAGCAGACCCTGGCGCAGACCCAGGTCACGCAGGCCCAGTTGCTGGAGCGCGCCCGCGCGGCTCACGCGGCCGACCCAGAGGCTCGCGCCATTCTCTCGGCAGACTCGGCGGCACCGCACGGCTCGGTCATCGGCGTCATCGACGTCTTGCGTCAGGGCGAGGTCAACCGCTTCGCGTTCAGCACACGTCAGCCCTCCGAGCTCCCCAGCAACCAGCCGGCGGCGGAGTAGGGCGCGGCCATGACCATCGAGCAGCGCGGCAAGTGGGTCCTTCTCGGCGCCATCTTGTTCTCGTTGCTGGTGCACGGCGCGGCCTCGGTGGCCCTGGCGCTGCTGCCGTCCCCGTCCGAGATGCTGGCCGTGCTCCAGCACCGCACCATCGAATTCGAGATGGAGGACGACGAGCTGCCGCCCCCCGCCGTGCAGCCCGAGCCGGAGCCCGAGGCCCCTACGCCCGACGAAGAGGTCCCGCCCACCCCGCGTGACGAGACCCCGCCGCCCCCGCGCGACCCGAACACGCCGCCGCCCGCCGAGACGCCGGAGCCGCCCGCGCCGCTGGCCGAGCAGGTGCACGACTTCAGCGGGCAGGTGCTCACCACCACGGGTAGCGGCGCCGGCTGGGCCACCGCCGTAGGCAGCGGCCAAGACACCCGCGGCCCCATTGGCAACCCCGTCGCCCGCACCACCGGCCGAGACGTGGCCGGCAGCTCCACTGGCGCGGTCGGCGGCACCGGCACGGCGCCCGCTGCTCCCGCCGCCGTGAACTACACCCGCCGGCCTTCTCAGCCCCCTGGCATGGGTGGCCACCTCCAGCGTTTCTACCCCACGGGCGCGCGTGCCCGCGGCGTCGAAGGCCGCGCGCGCGTCATGATTCGCATTCTCGCTGACGGCGCGCTGGACGTGCAGCGCGTGGTCTCCGAGAGCCCCGCGGGAGAGGGCTTCGGCCAAGCCTGCATGGAAGCGCTCCGCCGCTCCCCCGGCTGGACCTCCGCGCTCGATGAAGCGGGCGAGGCCGTCGCCAGCCCTCCGCGCCCGTTCGACTGCACCTTCCGCCAGCAGTAGCCGTGCGCGGGCAGGTCACAAAGTTGACCAAAAGCCCACGCGCGAACTACGAGCCACGGTCATGGCCATGCGTGGAGCGTCTCTCTTGATTCTGATGGGGTGCCTCCTCGGTCTGCCGCTCGCGGGATGCCCCCCGGTGGACCCGAGCGGAGAGGTCGTGGGCACCTACGACGTGACTGGCAGCCTGGTGGTAAACAGCTGCGGCAGCACGGCCTTCGACGCGGTCGATCCCCTCTCGTTCGTGGTGGAGCTGCGCTCCGAGGATGACGGCCCGGCGTACTGGCGCAGGCCCAACGCGGCCATCGTGAACGGCTCTCACACGGGTGACGACTATCGCTTCCGCACCGAGATCCCCGTGCAGCTCTATGGCCCGGACATCGAGACGCAGACCCCCGGCTGCGTCCTCTCGCAGATCGAGACCATTCGCGTCACGGCCAAGTCGGACTCGCTCGACGGGGGCGTGCCCACCGACCAGGGCACCAGCACGGGCGACGCGGGCGTCCCCGCCAGCAGTGCCTTCCGCGGAACGAGTGTCATCGAGCTCGCGCCCACGGCCGGGTCCAACTGCCTGCGCGCCGTGGCCATCTCGGGAGGGCCGTTCCTCACGCTGCCTTGCCGCGTGGAGTACGACCTCAGCGGGTCCACGCGGTCGTCGGTGTTCGAGTAGGCGAAGCTCGCCCCCAAGCTGCCCACCTCTTTCAAGGCAAGCTGGGAGCCGGGTCAACGGGCACCCACGGCTTCAGCCTGAGGATTCAACACATCTTGCTGGGGGGCCGAATCGGCTTGCTGCAAGGCACTATGGGCACCCCGGGTTGAAACCCGGGGCAGCATCCCGGGCCTGGATCAATTGCGGAAGTCCGCCCCCTGCCGGGCGCGGACTGCGTCGTTCAAGGTCGGATGGGTCTCGAGTTCTGCGTCATCCGCGCCTTTGCGCTCAACCTTTCTCCTGCTTGGAACTGCCCAGTCCGGGCCCGTTAGGGGCTGGACTTCCGCGCCTGTCAGGGCGGGGGATGCTGCCCCGGCTTTCAAGCCGGGGTGCCAATTCCCCTTGAAACATGACCGATTCATGCTGACCAGGGCCTGCCAAGACTTGTGTTGAATGACCAGGCTCGACCCGTGGGCAGCAAACTGGGCCTCGGCATTCCGAAAGTCCGACCTTCGGGCGGACTCGGCCTTCAGCCGTGGCTCCCCGCTCAGGAGCCGCTGGTCTCGCCGCCGTCGTCACCCGCAGGCTTCGCAGCTTCCGCCTTGGCGGCAGCCTCCACCTTTGCAGCCTCGACCTTCGCAGCCTCTGCCTTCGCCGCATCCCCGTTGCCAGCAGGCGGGGGAGGGGGCGGCACGCTCGGCGTGGACGACGGGGGTGGCGTGTCGCGCACGGACACGCGGCGCTCGGCGAGCACGATCATGCGCGGGGATTGGGCCCCGAAGAACACGCCCGGCGTGGCGTAGCGGCCGGTCACCTCCACGGTGCGGAAGCCCTGCTGCTGCAGCAGCATGCCCAGCTCGTGTAGCGCGTAGAGGCGAATGCTGTAGTGCCGGTCGTGCTGCCGGCCGTTGTCCAGGATGACGTTGCGCTTCACGTTCAGCCGGGAGGAGAAGTAGTTGAAGTCCGTCTCCTCCATGCAGATGCAACCGTCGCCCTCGAACCACACCAGGTTGGGCTGCGACTGGATGACGTGGTCGCGGTTGACCACGTCGATGAGCAGGCGGCCGCCGGGCTTGAGCGCGCTGTAGAAGCGCTCCACCACGCTGCGGTTGCCGTCGTCGTCGAAGTACCCGAACGTGGTGCCCCAGCAGAGCACGGCGTCGAAGCCGCCCTCGAACGCCATCTCGCGCATGTCGGCGTGCAGGAAGTTGATCTTGATGCCCCGGTCCTGCGCCTCGTCCGCCGCGCGCGAGAGCATGGGCAGCGAGAGGTCGAGGCCGATCACGATGTACCCGCGCATCGTGAGCTCGATGGCATGCATGCCGAGGCCACAGCCCACGTCGAGGATGATGGCGCCTGGGTCCAGCTTGAGCATGGCCAGGATGGCGTCGCACTCGCGCGCCACCTCTTTGGGCGTGGGCGCTCGCACCGTGCGCAGGTAGTCGTCGCTGAAGAAGTCGTCGAACCACGGCTTGCGCTTGGCTGGCCCGGGCGGCGCGAGGGGCGCGGACGCCGCAGCCGGAGCCGCGGGGGGCGCGGCGACGGCAGCCGCAGCCGGAGCCGCGGGGGGCGCGGCGGCTGCAGCGGGCGCCGCGGGCGCCGCATGCGCGCTCGGCACCGCGGGGGCAGCCGGGATGGCGGGCGTGGTCTTGGTGATGGGCGGCTTCGTGGGGGAGACCTCCTCGAGGTCGTCCATGTCCAGCACGTCGTCGTCGCCGCTCGCGTCCGCCACGTTCTCGATGGTGATCTCGGAGGAGACCTCATCGTTGAAGCGAGGCTGCACGGGCTGCTCTGCCTTCGCTACGGCCTCGGCCTCTGCTGCGGCGGCCGCTTCGCTCTCTGCGGCGTCGGCAATCTCAGAAGCGGCGCTCGCGTCGGCGGCTTCCACGACCAGGTCGAAGTCCGCCGAGTCCCCCGCTAGGGCCGCGGCAGGCTCGGGCGCAGGGGCCGGCGCCGCTGCCGGAGCGGCTTCGGGCTCCACCTGCTTCAGGCTCACCAGCGGAACGGGGTCTTGTGACTCGGCCGGCATGGCGGGGGGCGGCTGCGAGAGCTTGCGGCTCGCCATGCCCGTGACGATGACCGACTTCATGGCCACGACCGACGCCCGCGAGGGCTTCGCCACCACTGGCTCCGGCGCGGCTGGCGCAGCCGGGGCAGCTGCTTGGGCCCCTTCTTCTTGGGCGGCCGACGAGTGGCGCGCCACCTCGTCCACGGGGACTCGCAGCGGCCTGTGGCGCATGCGGCTTCCACTGGGATTGGCGGCTTCTTCGCTCATCGCGGCCTCCGAGGGACAGCCACACGCTGTCCCATGCGCACCATGTCACCGGGCGAGACACGCCACTCGAGCGGCGCTCCGGGCGGCAAGAAGACCACCGCGGTGGACCCCAGGTGGAAGACGCCCAGCTCCGCGCCCCGCGCCAGCTGCACGCCACTGTCGCCGTAGCGCTTGAGACCGGACTCACGCCCCACGTTGGTCTCAATGTTGTCGTAGGACATGGAGATGTGCCCCACGCCGATGGCGCCCACCATGATGGTCACGACTTGGCCGTGCTCGGGGCTGTCCTGCAGGGTGACCACACGCTCGTTGCGTGCGAAGAGACGCGGCACGAAGTCGGTCCCGATGCGGTTCACCGGGTAGAGCGTCCCCGGCACGTGGCGCGCGGCCGTGACCCGGCCTGCCACGGGGGTGTGCACGCGGTGGTAGTCGCGCGGCGAGAGGTACACGATGAAGTAGTTGCCGCCCTGATACGCGTCGCCCAAGCCCACATCGCCGAGCAGGTCGCCCACGCGATACGGCTTGCCCTTCACGGTGACCGAGGCCGCCAAGTCCACTGCACCGAAGTCTTCGATCTTGCCGTCTGCGGGCGAGATGATCACGGAGGGATCCGCGTCGATGGGGCGCGCGCCGGGCTCGAGCGCCCGCGTGAAGAAGTCGTCGAAGCTGCGGTAGCCGCCGCTCGGCACGATGGCCTGCGCCATGTCTACGTCGTAGGCACTCACGAACGCGTCGATGGCACGGCTCACGAGGGGCTGGGGCGCGCGCGTTTTGGCGATGGCTCCCAGCGCGCGGCTGATGCGTTTACGGGGGAGCAAACGCAAGGCGTCGGCTGCCAATCGAGCTGGGCTGAGCTGCATCGTCTAGGGTTCCGACCAAACGGACCCGGCAATGCTATCGAAACGATTCAGAAAAGGTCAATTTTTACTGCGACCGACCTCTGCTCGGCTCAGAGCGGCGGTAGCGCCACCTTCATGATCTCGCGCATGACCACCGTGGCGTAGCTGCCTTTGGGGAGCACGAAGCGGATGGTGTAGCCATCTTCTGCAGGCTCGATGTCCAGCTCCGGGAGCGGGACGCGCACGTAGCGGCGCGTGCCCTCACCCCAGCGCGCGATGCGCTCGAGGTCTTCCTGTGAGATGTCGTTGCGCGCCAAGAGGGCATCTTCGCGCTGCCCGGCGTCTTCCTCGGGGCGCCGCATCTTGCTGCCGAACATGGGCCCGGTGGCGCTCAGCTCCCACGCATCGGCGCGGGCCTGCACCTCGTGCACGTCGTCCACCACGAACATCCCGCCCGAGGCGTGCTTCTGGACCAGGTCGCCACGCCGCACCCGGCCCAGCTCGCCGGCGGTCACGCGCTCGGCCACCACCTGGTTGAAGAGCTCCGACTGCAGGGCCGAGACCAGCAGCTTGCGCTCGAAGGGCGCCTTCGGGGCCCGCGCCTCGCCCTTCATCCAGGCCTTCGCACGGATGGCGTTGTCGAAGTCTCGCCCGAAGCGCTGCGACCCGAAGTAGTTGGGCAGCCCCTGGGCCTGAAGCTGAGCGGCCACGGCGCGCACGGCCCCGAGGTCCACCCCGGCCGCGTCTCGCACGCGCAGGGTGAAGCGGTTCCCGTGCAGGTGCCCCGTGCGCAGCTTGGTGCCGTGCGGGACGGCCTCGAGCACCTCCATGTCCGGCAGCTCGAGCGCCATGGCGGCATCGGCCTTGGCGCCGAACAGGCTGACCCACTGGGTGGTGGTGGCCTGCCGGTCCTTCAGGCCCGCATATCCGGCCGCCCGCTCGTCCACGCCCAGCGCCTGGGCGAGCGCCCGCACGGCGTCGGGGGTGGTCCGGTTGCGCTTTCGAAACCGCACGAAGAGGTGGTCACCGCTCCCGGTCGGGGCATAGGCCGGGACCTCGTCCACGACGAAATCATCAGCAGTTGCGCGGAGTGACCCGCCTGTTGGGGGGATCTCGGCGCTCAGGTAGGGGAGCTGCGCGGTGGGGTCCACGCGGGGGTTCGATTCCATGGACAGCTAAACTTTCGATAGACCGTAGAGGGTTCAATCAAGTACCTATCAGATCGGTGGGCAAGCCGAGCGTCGATCGGTTGAAACGTCAGATGGGCCGACTCTTGGAGTCCGGCGCAGCCGGTGGCGTGTACCCGGGAGCCAGCGCGTGCGTGATGTACCGCGACGCGGACGGCCAGCTGGTCACCGTGAGCGCGGCCGGCGGCGTGCTCTGCCGGGGGGAAGCCGCCGTGCGCGAGACCACCACGTTCGACCTCGCCTCGCTGACCAAGCCGTTCGTCGCCAGCGTGGCGGCCCGCATGGTGAGCCGCGGGCAGCTCGACTTCGGCGTTCGGGTGGACGACGTGCTCTCCGACGCGCGTGGGACTCCCCTCACGGGCATAACCCTCGAGGACTTGCTGGCGCATCAGAGCGGCCTCGACGCCTGGGGTGGCCTGTATCTGGACGTTCAGCACGAGCCGGGCAGCGCCGCCGCGCGCCGCTGGATCGTGAGCGAGGCCATGCGGCGCGACGGCGACCACAACCGCGGCATGGTCTACAGCGACCTGGGCTACATCGTGGCGGGGGAGCTGCTGTCGAAGGCGGCCGGCAAGCCGCTGCAGGACCTGGTGGAGCTGGACGTGCTGGCCCCGCTCGGGCTCGCGGGGCGCGTGTTCTATGCGGGTGCGCTCCCGACGGCGGCGCGGCATCAGCTGGCTCACGATGTGCCTCCCACCGAGCGCTGTGACTGGCGCGGCCGCGTGGTGCGCGCCGAGGTCCATGACGAGAACTGCGCGGCTCTCGGCGGGATCGCCGGCCACGCGGGCTTGTTCGGAGACGCCGAGAGCGTGGCCCGGCTGGGGCTCGAGTGGCTGGACGTGCTGGCGCGCCGCTCGGCGTTCGTCACGCCTGCTGTGCGCGACCGGGTGTTTGCACCACGGCCGGGGAGCCACCGCATCGGCTGGGACACCAAGAGCGACACGGGCAGCGCGGCGGGTCAGCGCATGGGGCCGCGCACGTTCGGGCACCTGGGCTTCACCGGCACCAGCGTGTGGTGCGACCCCGGCCGCGACTTGGTAGTGGTGCTGCTCAGCAACCGCGTCCACCCCACGCGCACCAACACCAAGATCCGCACGTTCCGGCCGGCGTTCTACGACGGGGTGGTTCACACGTTCGACGGCTGAACCGCCGCCTTTAGGCGCGCGCACAGCTTGCTGTTCAGCTGGCTCACGTCGGCGTTCTTGGCGGCCTTGGCCATGGCGCGCGGGTCGCCCAGCAGCACCACCAGGCGCTTGGCACGCGTGACCGCCGTGTACAGCAGGGCGCGGCTGAGCAGCATGTGATGCGAGCCGTGCAGCACCACCACGATGCCCTCGAACTCACTGCCCTGCACCTTGTGGACGGTGCTGGCGTAGGCCAGCGTGAGCGCGTCCAGGTGCTCGATCTTGTACTGCACCTCGCGGCCGTCGACCATCACGTAGGTGATGCCGCCCTGGATGCGCCGCACCGTGCCGAGGTCCCCGTTGTACACGTCGCGCTCGTAGTCGTTGCGCAGCTGCATGACCTTGTCGCCGGGGCGCAGCACCGCGCGGGTGGGCTCGGTGGTGGCCTCAGCCGTGGGCAGCGTGGGCGTGGCGCTGGGGTTGAAGCGCGCCTGCAACACCTCGTTGAGTTTGAGCGTCCCGGCGGGGCCGCTGCGCATGGGCGACAGCACCTGCAGGTTGTTCATCTCGATGCCGTAGACGGTGTTCATGCGCTCGACCAGCTGCACCAGCTTCTCGTGCAGGGCCTCGGGCGTGTTGGCGCGGATGGTGAACAGGTCGCCCTCACCGCGCTCGCCTGCGGGCGTGGGCTCGGGCAGCTCACCGCGCAGGATGGCGTGGGCGCCGCGCACGATGGCCGAGCGCTGCGCCTGCCGGAACACCTCGCCCAGGCGCACCACCGGGCAGATGCCGCTGTCGATCAAGTCGCGCAGCACCTGCCCCGGGCCCACGGGCGGCAGCTGGTCCACGTCGCCCACCAGCACCAGCGTGGCGGAGGGGGGCACGGCCAGGAACAAGCGCTCGGCCAGGCGCACGTCCAGCATGGAGGCCTCGTCCACCAGGATGAGCTCGGCGTCGATGGGGTCGTCGTCGTACTTCTGGAAGCGGGCCAGCGCGGGGTTCCACTCGAGCGTGCGGTGCACGGTCTTGGCCTCGTGCCCCGTGGCCTCGGTCATGCGCTTGGCGGCGCGGCCAGTGGGCGCGCAGAGCACCACGCGGCGGCCCAGCGCGCGGTGCGCCGCGACCACGGCCTTGATGGTGGTGGTCTTGCCGGTGCCGGGCCCGCCCGTGAGCACCATGAGCCCGGTGGTCAGGCTGGCGCCCACCGCGGAGCGCTGCGTCTCGCTCAGCGGCGAGCCGTCCAGGGCCGCGGCCACCGCGGCGTCGGCACCCGCGGGGAGCTTGCGGGTGCGCGCCAGCGTCGCCAGCAGGTTGGCCACGCGACGCTCGGCGCGGTGCAGCGGGGGCACGTAGAGGTCGCCCTCGTCTTCGATGACCAGGCCCCGCAGGAACAGCGTGGGCAGGGCCGCCTCCACCGCGTCGGTGGGCACCCGCAGCAGCGTGCAGCCCTGCAGGAGCTGGTCGCGCGTGAGGAACAAGTGCCCGTCGTCCGCGGCCTTGCCCAGCAGGTGCAACGTGGCCCCCGCGGCGCGGCGCGGGTCGTCCTCGGCGATGCCCAGCCCACGGCCGATCTGGTCCGCGGTGCGGAAGCCGATGCCGCTGACCTCCTCCGCCACCATGTACGGGTCCTCGCGCACCTGGCGCACGGCGTCGTCCTGGTAGCGCCGCATCACCCGGTCGGCGGCGGCCTGACCGATGCCGAGGCCACGCAGGAACACCATGGTCTCCACCAGCGCGTGCTTCTCGCGCACGGCTTTGGCAATGGAAGTGGCGCGACCTGCGCCGATGCCCGGCACCTCGCGCAGGCGCTTGCTCTGCTGCGTGATGATGTCGATGGTCTCGTCGCCGAAGTGCTGCACCAGGCGCTCGGCCAGCCCCTTGCCGATGCCCCCGATGAGGCCGCTGCCCAGGTAGCGCACGATGCCCGGCGCGGTGGTGGGCAGCACGGGCGTGAAGCCGTTGACCTGGAAGCGCCGGCCGAAGCGCGGGTGGTCCGAGAAGCGCCCGCGCAGACGCAGCGTCTCGCCCACGCTCACGTTGCCCAGGTTGCCCACGGCCGTGACGTCGGCCGCCTCGGCGCTGTCACGCGTGCGCACGGCGCGGATCACCGCGAAGAGACCGTCTTCGCTGCGGAAGAGCACGTCCTCCACGCTGACCTCGACGACCTCTTCGTGGCGGTTCGGGGGTTCGTTCACCGACCAGGCGCTTACCACGTTTCGCCGTCTGCGGCGCCCCCGGGAGTGCAGCTGGCCCGCGTGATGAAGGCCCCTGGTTCTCCCGAGCGAGGATCATCTCCGACACGCTGCGCACAGCGCCCCTCGACGCCACCGGCGACGGCCGGCACCGCGGACAGCCGGCGCCCCTGTGCATCTCGCAGGTACAGCGGCTCGCCCGAGTTGGTGAGCCCGCCCGTGGCGATGGGCCCCTCGAGCCGCACGATGGGCACGCCCGGCGGGATGGGCGCATCACCGTGCATGGCGCCGGCGTCGAAGCGCGCCGCCACCAGCAGCACGCGCGCCCCGGGCGCGAGCACCACCCCGCTGGTCACCTCGTCGCCCTCGCGTTCGGGCGCGTCGGCCAGCGTCAGGCCCGCCAGGGGCAGCGGCACCGGGCCGTGGTTCAGCAGCTCCACGTACTCTTGGTCGGGGTCGGGGCCCAGAGGGTCGGCCAGCACTTCGGTGATGCTCAGCTGGGCCAGCGGCGGGTGCGTGCGCACCAGCGTGTCCACCGTGGTGGTGGCGCCGCTCAGGCTGAGCGCCTCCATGCGCACGGTGTAGAACGTGTCGGCGTCGAGGCCGCGCAGCCAGAGCGTGGTCTCGGCGCGCTCGGCCAGGGAGCGGGCCACCACGCCCCCCGCGCCCAGCTCCACGATGGCGCTCGCGGTCAGGAACGCGCGCACCCGCAGGGCGTCGTCGCTGCGCAACAGGCAGAACCCCGAGATGGACTCTTCGTCGCGCTCGCAGTCGGTGGCCGAAGGAAGCGCGGGGTCCACCTCCGCGCCGGTCACCTCGAAGCGCACGAAGGTGGGCATGACGGGGGCGCCCTGCGCGTCGAGGCTGCCCTCGTCCACGCCCAGCTCGTGCTCGCCCGAAGGGAGCCGCGTGAGCGGATCGAGCCGCAGGCAGACGGCCGCTTCCACGCCCATCTCCGTGCATGGCCGCTGCTCCGCGCGGTGGGCGATGGCCCCGAGGGGCCCACGCCAGCCCGTCTGGATGCGCATGCTGGGGCCCTCCGGACCGAGCGCGATCCACGCGCGCGGCAGCTCGTCAGGAACACCCGCGCTCCCGTGCGCGGGCCACGTGGCCACTAGTAGTGGCGAGGGCAGCACGCCAGCGTCAGCCGCAGGCGGCTCACGCGAGGGGATGCCCACGTCGAGGCACGCCCCGAGCAGGAGGGCCGCGCTAGAGGGCACGAGCTGGTGGTGAAGGCATCGCGCACGAGGCGGCGACAGACGGCGGGCAGCAGTGGGCGGCATGGCCCGGGTATCGGGCGCCAACGAGCGCGGTTGCGCAGGTCCCGCTCACCGCGCTGGGCGGTGCACGATCTCCACGCGTACGGGCACGACTCCGGCGCGGATCATGTCGAGCTCCTCGGCCGCCGCGCGCGAGAGGTCGATGATGCGGCGCCGGTCGCCGAAGGGGCCTCGGTCGTTCACCCGCGCGTAGGTCACCGCGCCGGTGTCTTCGCGCGTGACGCGCAGGATGGTGCCGAAGCGCAGATCGCGGCTGGCCGCCGTGAATTCGGTGGTGCGGTAGGGCTCGCCGCTGGCGGTGCTACGGCCCGCCAAGCGGTCGCTGTAGTAACTGGCACGCCCCGTCAGCGTCTCGAGCGCCGGCGCGCTGCTGTACTGGGCGGCGTAGGGGCTGCCGCTGGTGGCGCTGCTGGCCGTGACCGAGTGCGTGGTGGACCCCGCTGGGTCAGTGGCCGCGCCGCTGCCGCTCTCGGAGGTGGCGGCTTGTTCGCCGGCGGTGCCTTCACTTCCGCTGGACGCTGGGGCGGAGGCGCGTGCGGCGCTGGACCCGCCGGACCCACCGGACCCGCCACCGCAGCCAAGGGTCAGCAGCAGCGCGCCAAAGAGCCCCGCGCGGAGCGTGCGCGCTGTAGGGCGGCGCCCCGGGTGAGTTGGCATCATGGGGGACCTCCAGCCGCCGGCAGCCCGTGGCCGGGCACGAGCAGCGTCCTGCGGAACGCGTCATACAAAAAGCGGTCGCTGTGCTCGGGGTTGTGACAGCCGGTGCACACGCTCGCCGGCACGTCACGCCGCGCCGGCGCCACGCTGCCTCCGGAGGCCACGTGCGCGCTGCCCGGACCGTGGCAGTTCTCGCAGCCCACGTTGATGAGGGCGCCGTCGCCCAGCTGCGTGACGGTGGAGCCGCCCGGCTGCAGGTAGCCCGTCACGTGGCACCCCACGCAGCTGAGGTTGAACTGCTTGTGGCGCACCTCGAGCGTGCTGTAGGCCCGCCCGTGCGGGTGCCCACGCCACCACGTGTACGCCGCGCTGTGGCAGCTCTCACATGCCGCCGAGCCCAGGTAGTGCGGCTCTCCCGCAGCCACGGGTTCGGGTGCCCAGTCGGCCAGCGCGACCCGGTTGTGCTCGTTCACCCGGCGCGCCAGGGCCTCCATGGCAGCGGTCACCTCGGCGTCTTGCGGCGCGTCGGGTGGCAGCTCGAAGAACGTGGCCGCTAGGGCGAGTTGGTCCGGGGGCAGGGCGGGTGGAACGACCCCCGCGAGCTCCGCCTGCATCCCGCTCAGGCGGCCCCGCTGCCGCGCGATCTGCTGTGCGTCGGCGCCCTCCTGCTCCCAGCGCGCGAGGCTGGCCGAGAGCTCCTCGATGTCCGCCTCGAGCGTGGTGCGACGGGCCGCCGCGCTCCATGGGCTCACGTCCACGATGGGGCTCGCGGGCGCGGTTCCCGGCGGCGGCAGGTAGATGCCCGCCACGGTGACCCCTTGGCCCTGCCGGCTGGCGTGCAGCACCAGCGCGTCGCCCGCGCTGCCCGGGGGGAGCGCCTCGTCCACGTCCGCCCCGCCCAGCACCACCACGTGCACCCCGGCCACCTGAGCCACCGCCCGGGCCGTCCGGCGCCCGCCACGTGTGAGCACCACCACCAGATCGCGCGTGGCGTTGGCTGGCGCATCCAACAGAGCACGCGTGGCGTCGGCGGCCGCCCGGGGCTCCTCCTCGGTGATGCCCAGCACCAGCACGGTGCGCCCCGCCACCTCGCGCCGCACCGCGTCGCTGGCCTCGCGCCCCAGCAGCGGCAGCCGCGCCCGGGTGGCCAGCGCCTCGAGCGCCTGCGGCTCGGCCCTGTCGTGTGCTCCGGGCAGGGCGGCCGCCACCTCGAACCGTGCCACCACGTCGGCCACCGCCTCGGCGTTGAGCGCGTCTTGGCCCGCCTGGGCACGGGCGGCGAAGCTGGGGCCGTCCGCGCCGTCTGCAGCCGGGGCGCCTTCGTCCGGAGCGCCATGCGCGGCGGCGTGTGGGCCGTGCGACTGCCCGGAGAAGAACAGGTCACCCGCCATCAAGGTGAGCGTGGGCCCGGCAGCCCGTGTGGCCGCGATCCGTGCGGCGACCCGATCGATGCCCCCGAGGGGACGGCTGGTGCAGCCGCAGGGCTCGAGGTAGCCCTTGAGATCAGTAACGATGGCGAGGGTGAAGGCGGGGGGGGGCAGGGTGGCCTCCACCAAAGGCGACTCGCCCCCATCCGGGTCCCCACCGCAGCCCCGCGCCGTACACGCTGCAAGCAGGAGACAGCAGCCGAGACCCCACAGCCGCGCCGTGAGCCTCGAGCCGCGCGTGGCGTTGACCTCTGGCATCGCAGGCACTCATAGCGATAAAGTGCTCGGGGAACAAAGCATTCCCTCCTGCCCAGGAATCGCGCCCGCTCGGCCACACAATGCGCCAGTCGCCTTGACGCTTGTCTGCAAGCCCGCTAGCTTCCGCCGCCGGTTGCCCCCGAGGACCTTTCCTTGGCGCAAACATCCCGGAAAAAAGAGGAATCTCCCCATGGTCGTGGTTCGACTTGCCCGACGTGGCGCCAAGAAGCGTCCGTTTTATCACATCGTCGTCACCGACAAGCAGAACGCGCGTGACGGCCGTTTCATCGAAGAGATCGGCTACTACGATCCCTCCCGTGAGATCACCGAGGCCCACGTTCTCTACGACCGCCTGGCCCACTGGGTTTCGCAGGGTGCTCAGCTGAGCGAGCGCGTCGAGAAGGTCGTCAAGGCCCACAAGAAGGCCAGCGCAGCCGCGGCTGCCTGAGCCCGAGCCAGCTCCAGCCGTGCCGGTCGCCGCTTCTTCGGCGCCACTCAGCGGAGCTGGTTTTCTCACTTTCACTCGAGGCTCGTCGGTACCTTGCAGGACCTCAAAGATCTCGTCGCCTACATCGCCCGTGCGCTCGTGGATGACCCCGACTCCGTGGAAGTCTCCGCGGTCGAGGAAGACCGCGCCATCGTGCTGGAGCTGAGCGTGGCCGAGGACGACCTCGGGAAGGTCATCGGACGCGAAGGCCGGACGGCACGCGCCCTTCGCACCGTGGTGGCCGCTGCCTCCACGCGCTTCGACAAGCGCGTGGTGCTCGACATCCTCGAGTGACCGGCAAGCGCGAGAGCAGCGCGCCGGATGGCAGCGAGTCCAAGTGGGTGGCCCTCGGGGCCATCACGCGGCCGCACGGCGTCCGGGGCGAGCTGCGCGTGCACCTCTTCAACGCGGACTCCGACCTGCTGAGCACGCTGCCGCGCGTTCACCTGCGGAACGCCGATGGGCACCTGCAGATGTACTCGGTGCGCTCCGCGCGCCGCGCGCCCAAGACGTGGCTGTTGGCGCTCGACGGGGTCACCACGCCCGAGTCGGCCGAGGCCCTTCGCGACCACGAGGTGTGCATCCCCCGCGCGGAGATGCCCGTCCCCGACGCCGACGAATTCTACCTGGGCGATGCCGTGGGCCTGCCCGTGATGCGCGCCGGCGAGAAGGTGGGTGAGGTGCTCGAGGTCATGCTGTATCCGAGCATGGAGTGCTTCCGCTGCCGCTTCGAAGACGGCATCCGCGAGGTGCCGGTGATGCGCCCGTGGGTGGAAGGTGTGGACATCGAGGGCGGCGAGGTGCGGGTCGGTGATCTGGACGATCTCCCGCTCGAGAAGCTCGGCGGGGCCTGATGCGCTTCGAGGTGGTCACGCTCTTTCCCGAGCTCTTCGCCGCAGCCGACGTGGGTCTGCTGGGCAAGGCGCGCGAGCGGGGGGACGTGTCGCTCACGCTGCTGTCCCCGCGCGAGTTCGCCACGGACAAGCACCGCTCCGTGGACGACTACCCTTATGGCGGCGGCAGCGGCATGGTGCTGATGCCCGCGCCCATCGTGGAGGCGCTCGAGCACCTGGATGCCCAGCGCTCGGGGCCCACGCGGCGCGTGCTGCTCACCCCGCAGGGCGCGCCCTTCACGCAGCGCACGGCCGAGCGGCTGTCCACGTACCCCGCGCTCACGCTCATCTGCGGGCGCTACGAGGGCTTCGACGAGCGCATCCGCAGCCACGTGGACGAGGAGCTCTCGCTCGGTGACTTCGTGTTGTTGGGCGGTGAGATCGCCGCGCTGGCGGTCATCGAGGCCACCGCGCGGCTGCTGCCCGGGGTGCTGGGCAACGAGCGCTCCGCCACGGACGAGTCGCACGCCGGCTTCCTGCTGGAGTACCCGCAGTACACCCGGCCGCCCGAGTTCCGGGGGCAGGGCATCCCGGACATCCTCATGAGCGGACACCACGCCAAGATCGAGGCATGGAGGCGGCGCGAGTCCGTGCGGCGCACCTTGCAGCGCCGGCCCGATCTGCTCGAGGGGCGCACGCTTCATGCGGAGCTCGCCAAGCTGGTGGCCTCGGTGAAGGCCGAGCTCGCCGCCGAGGCGGAGCAAGCGCCCACCGACGGGGACGCCACGTGAGCCGGCGTGTCTACTGCGCCCTGGTCCACCACCCCGTGAAGGACCGCGATGGCGCCACCGTGGCGACTTCCATCACCAACCTGGACGTCCACGACATCGCGCGCTCCTCGCGCACTTACGGCCTCGCGGGGTACTACCTGGTCAGCCCCATCACCGCCCAGCACGCCATCGTGGACCGCATCCTGGACCACTGGCGGCCGGGCCAGGCCGGGGCGGGGCGTGTGCCCCAGCGCGCCGAGGCGCTTCGATTGATCGAGGTGACCCGCAGCATCGAGGAGTCCATTGCGCACATCCAGGCGCGGGAGGGCCAGGCGCCACGCGTGTGGGCCACCGGCGCGAGGGCCCCCGAGGGCAAGGCCATCCTGTCCTTCGTGGAGGGGTCACGCGTGCTGCATGATGACCCTGGTGTGCCGACCTTGATCCTGTTCGGGACGGGCCACGGGCTCACGAACGATACCGTGCTCGGCGCCGATGCCGTGCTGGCCCCGATCCGCGCGGGCAGCGACTACAACCACCTCTCGGTGCGCGCCGCCGCGGCCATCATCTTCGACCGGCTCTTCGGCGAAGGCTGACGGCGCCGAGATGGATATTGGATTGACATCCCTCGGGATCAGGCTAAACAGCGACCCCCAACGCCACCGGGCATGTTGTCCCGCGAGACGCAGGTAGACCATGAGCAAAGCTGTCCCTCTCATCCAGGCGATTGACGCCTCCCAGGCCCGCACCCTGACCCCCTTCCGGCCCGGCGACACCGTCCGCGTCCACTATCGCATCCGCGAGGGTGAGAAGGAGCGCGTCCAGGTGTTCGAGGGCGTCGTGATTCGCCGCAAGAGCGGCGGCGCTGGCGCCACCTTCACCGTCCGCAAGGTCTCGTACAGCGTCGGCGTCGAGCGCATCTTCCCGCTCAACTCGCCCCGCATCGAGAAGGTGGAAGTGCAGGCCCGCGGCCACGTGCGCCGCGCCAAGCTGTACTACCTCCGCGATCTGGCCGGCAAGAAGTCCCGCCTGCGCGAGACCAAGAAGCACCGCTGAAGCCCCGCGGTCCGAAGGGATCGCGTGCGCAGCCGTGTGTTCGTCACGAACGCCCTCGAACAGCCTGTTCCGGGGCGTTTCGCCGTTGGGTCGGGCGTGCTCCCGGCATGCCGGGTATGCTCGCCGCGTGCGCATCGACGAGCACTACGACGAGTACGAGACGCTGGCCGGGGGGCGCGTGGTGCACCTCCGCACCATTCGGCCGAGCGACAAGGATCTCATGCGGGAGGGCTTCGAACGCCTGGGTCCGCAGTCGCGCTACGCTCGCTTCTTCACCGGCAAGAAGGAGCTGCACGACGCGGACCTGGTGTACCTGACCGAGGTGGACGGCGTGGACCACGTGGCTCTGGTGGCCGGCGAGAACGACGGGCACGGGGTGGAGCATGGCCTCGGGGTGGCGCGCTTCGTGCGCTGCCTGGACGACCCGCACGTGGCCGAGCCCGCCATCGCGATCGTGGACGACGCACAGGGGCTGGGCCTGGGCGGGCTGATGCTACGGCGCCTCACGGACGCGGCGCGTGAGCGTGACATCTGGCGCTTCCGCTGCCCCGTGCTGGCCAACAACGAGGCCATGCAGGCGCTGCTGGCGGAGATCCAGCCCGACGTGCGGCGGAGGGCCGACGCGCCCGGCGTCACGCTCTTGGAGATCGCGCTGCCGGGCACACCGGCCACCGATGGCGGTGAAACGGGCACCCCGCCCGAGCGCGGAAGTGGGCTCTACACGCTGACGTCGGCCATCCAGCGGCTGCTGGCGTCCGTGGCGCGCCAGGCCGTCGCGGTGCCGTACCGCTTCCGCGGCGGCAGCCCCCCGGACGACACGGACCCCTTGCCATAATTCGTGCGAGCGCCATGGTTCCGGACTTGGCTGCGCCCCCCATGAAGACGCTCGGGTCCTACTTGCGACCCTACTGGCGATCGCTCGCCATCGGCGGCGCGTTCTTGTTGCTGACCAACGTGGTGGACAAGAGCATCCCGTGGCTGCTGCAGCACGCCATCGACGCGCTGATCGCGCAGGACCTCACGGTGGTGCGGAACTATGCGCTGGTGGTGCTGGTGCTCGCCGCCGTGATGTGGATCGTCCGCATCTTGTCGCGCGTCTACGTCTTCAACGTGGGCCGTGACGTCGAGTTCGATCTGCGCAACGAGATCATCGACAAGGTGCACACGTTGGGGCCGAGCTTCTTCCGCCGCATGCCCACCGGCGAGATCATGAGCCGCGCCACGAACGACCTCGGGCAGCTGCGCCTGCTGGTGGGCTTCGGCGCGCTCAACGTGGTGAACTCCGTGATGGCGTACGTGGGCGCCATCGCCCTCATGACGGCCATCTCCCCGCGCCTCACGCTGCTGGCGCTGGTGCCGTACCCGGCGTTCATCCTGGTGGCGCGGGGCTTCGGAAAGGCGCTCTACGACCGCTCGCGCGACGCGCAGGCGGCGCTCGGGACGCTCTCGGACCGTGCACAGGAGAACCTGGCCGGTGTGCGCGTGGTGCGCGCCTTCGGGCTCGAGCCGCAGCAGAACGCGCGCTTCGAGGAGGCCAACCAGGACGCCATCCGCGCCAACATGCGCTTGGTGGTGACGCGCGGCTTCATGTGGCCCGCGCTCATGCTCATTGGGTCCGTCGGCACGCTGATCGTGCTCTGGCAGGGCGGCGCCATGATCCTCCGCAACGAGCTCACGGTGGGGGAGTTCGCGGCCTTCAACGCCTACCTGGCCTCCCTGGTGTGGCCCACGCTGGCCTTCGGCTACATGCTCTCGGTGGTGCAGCGCGGGCGCGCCAGCTTCGAGCGCGTGCGTGAGATCCTGGATGCCCAGCCCGACATCGCCGACGCGGAAGCGCCCGTGGCCATGCGCGGGCAGGGCGCTGTGCGCGTGGCGAGCCTGGATGTGACGCGCGACGGAACGCAGGTGCTGCACGGAGTGTCGCTCGAGGTACCTGCGGGCGGCTCGCTGGCCATCGTGGGGGGCATCGGCTCGGGCAAGAGCACGCTGGCCGCCACCCTCCCGCGCCTGCTGCCCACGCCGCCCAGGACGGTGTTCGTGGACGACCAGCCCGTGGAGGCGCTCGCGCTGCGGGACCTGCGTCAGAGCGTGGCCTACGCCCAGCAGGAGCCGTTCCTGTTCTCCACCACCATCGAGCGCAACATCGCGTTCGGGCTCGGTAACGACGACTCGCTCAGCCCCGCGCAGCTGCGGGAGCGGGTGCGAGCCGCGGCCGACGAGGCCAGCATCCTCGACGAGATCGACAACATGCCGGGGGGCTTCGACACGCTGGTGGGCGAGCGTGGCGTGCAGCTCTCGGGCGGCCAGAAGCAGCGCATCTCGCTGGCGCGCGCGCTGCTCAACGCCCCGCGCGTGCTGGTGCTGGACGACCCGCTGAGCGCCGTGGACGCCAAGACCGAGGCGCGCATCCTCGAGGCCCTCGACCGTGCAGGCGAGGGGCGCACGCTGATCCTGGTGACGCACCGCGTGGCTGCCGCGGAGCGCATGGATCAAGTGGTGGTGCTGGAAGCCGGCCGCGTGGTGGAGCGCGGCACGCACCGCGAGCTGCTAGCGACAGGCGGCCGCTACGCGCGCATGGCCGCACGGCAGGCCCTCGAGGCGGAACTCTCCACACTATGAAGCGCCCCGCAAAGAAGGCACAGCGAGCGCCCGGCAAGCGCCTGCTCATGGTGGAGTCGGCGCAGGAGTCGCTGGCTCCCTCGGGCGAGCCGGGCAGCGACATGCAGCTGCTCCGCCGGCTGGTGCCGTTCGCGCGGCCGCATGCCTGGCTGTTCGTGGGTGCGTTGGTGACCATGCCGCTGGCCGCGCTTGCGGCGCTCGTGCAGCCGCTCATGGTGAAGGGCGCCATCGAGGCCACGCTGGTGTCGCGCAGCGCGGACGCGCTCATGGTGGTGGTGTTCGCGTTCGCGGCCGCCATCACCGTGGAGTTCATCACCAAGTTCGCGCAGACCTACCTCATGCAGCTGGCCGGGCAGCGCACTACGGCCGACCTGCGGCGCGCGGTGTTCGAGCACGTGCAGCAGCTGCGCGTGAGCTACTTCGACCGCGAGCCGGTGGGGCGCGTGGTCACGCGCATGACCAACGACATCGACGCCATCACCGAGCTGTTCGCTTCGGGCGCGGTCACGGCCATCTCGGACCTCATGATGCTGGTGGGCATCGTGGGCTTCATGCTCTACCTGGACGTGGAGCTCACGCTCATCGCGCTGCTGGCCGTGCCGCCGCTGGTGCTGGCGGTGAACCTCTTCCGGCGCTGGGCGCGCGAGGCGTTCCGCAGCATCCGCGTGCACGTGGCGCAGCTCAACGCGTACCTCAACGAGCAGGTGCAGGGCATCGCCGTGGTGCAAGCCTACGGGCGCGAGGCCGAGTGCGCCGACGAGTACCGCGAGATCAACCACGACTACCGCGAGGCCAACTACCGCAACATCCGCTGCGACGCGCTGCTGTACTCGGTGGTGGAGTCGGTGGCCACGGCCTGCCTGGCCATGGTGCTCTACTACGCCGCCACCGCCGCGGGCTTGCTCGAAGGCAGCGCCGCCGTGGCCGTCTACGTGGGCACCGTGGTCGCGTTCTACGACTACATCCAGCGCTTCTTCGTGCCCATCCGCGACCTGGCCACCAAGTACACGGTCATCCAGAGCGCGCTGGCCTCGGCGGAGCGCATCTTCGGGCTGCTGAACCATCAGGAGCCGGACTGCCCGGCCGTGCCCACGGCAAGCGCCGCCGTGGAAGCCACCGAGAACGCCATCGAGTTCCGCTCCGTCACGTTCGCGTACAAGCCGGGGCAGCCCGTGCTGCACGACCTGCAGCTCACCATCCGGCGCGGCGAGCACGTGGGCATCGTGGGCGCCACGGGCTCCGGCAAGACCACGCTCACGGCGCTGCTGCTGCGCCTCTACGAGGTGCAAGAGGGCCAAGTGCGCGTGAACGGGCAGGACATCCGCGCGCTCTCTCGTGACGCCCACCGCGAGCGGTTCGCCACCGTGCCGCAGGACGTGTTCCTGTTCACGGGCAGCGTGCTCGAGAACATCGCGCTCACGGCCACCCCCGACCGCGAGCGGGTGCGCGCCGTGCTCACGCGCGTGGGGGCCTGGGACTGGGTGGAGGCCCGCGGTGGCCTCGACGCTCGCGTGGAGGAGCGTGGGTCCAACTGGAGCGCGGGAGAGCGGCAGCTGCTGGCGTTCGCGCGCGCGCTGTACCGCGACGCACCCATCCTGGTGCTGGACGAGGCCACCGCCAACGTGGACAGCGAGACCGAAGCGCGCCTGCAGCACGCGGTGGGCAAGGTCATCGAGGGGCGCACGGCGCTGGTCATCGCGCACCGCCTCTCCACCATCCGCGCGCTCGACCGCATCCTGGTGTTTCACCACGGCCGCATCGCGGAGCAGGGCTCCCACGAGGAGCTGATGGCGCAGGACGGCATCTACGCGCGCCTGCACGCCCTCCAGCTCGCGAGTGAGGGCGTTGCGGCGGAGTGATGGTGATACACTCGTCAGCCGATGGCTGAAGGGAATGTCACCTACGGGAAGTACCAGCTGCTCGAGCGCATCGCGCGCGGCGGCATGGCCGAGGTGTACCGCGCCAAGAGCCACGGTGTGTCCGGCTTCGAGAAGGTGCTGGTCATCAAGCGCATCCTGCCCGAGTACGCGTCGCACCCCGAGTTCGTGGAGATGTTCATCAACGAGGCCAAGATCGCGGTCTCGCTCACGCACGCGAACGTCGTGCAGGTGTTCGACCTGGGCTACGCCGAGGACACCTACTTCATCGCCATGGAGTACGTGCCCGGCCTGGACCTGGCCACGCTGCTCAAGCGCGCCCGACGCGAGCGCGTCCCGTTGCCGCTGCCCACGCTCGCGCTGATCGCGTCGTCCGTGGCCCGCGCGCTCGACTACGCGCACCACAAGCGGGACCTGGCCGGGCAGCCGCTGCACATCGTGCACCGCGACGTGTCGCCGCAGAACGTGCTGGTGAGCCTCGACGGGGAGATCAAGCTCACGGACTTCGGCATCGCCAAGGCGCGGACCAGCGTGTTCGGCACCGAAGAGGGCATCGTGAAGGGCAAGTTCACGTACATGTCCCCGGAGCAGGCACGCGGTGAGCTGGTGGACCCCAAGACGGACATCTTCGCGCTGGGCACGCTGCTCTATCACGCCCTCTCCGGCGTGAACCCCTGGAAGCGCGAGAACACGGCCGAGACGCTGCGGGCCGTGCGCGAGGCGCGCGTGCCGGATGTGCGCACCCACGCGCCGCTGGTGCCCATCGAGCTCGCGCGGCTTCTGGGGGCGTGCCTGTCGGCCGACAAGGCCGCGCGGCCCGAGAGCGCGGGGCAGGTGCACGAGGCCCTCCAGCCCTTCTTGTTCGAAGGCGGGCGCAAGGCGCGCGCGGCCGACGTGGCGTCCATCGTGAAGCGCTTGCGCGGGGACGAGAACTCCTACTCCACGCTCGACGACGTGGTGCCGCGCCTGTCCAAGTCGTTCGGCAGCGCGCGCCGCACGTCGCGGCCACCCGGGCGAGCCGAGGGCATCCTCCACCGCGGGCTGTCGGCCACCCCCATCGAGCGTCCGCGGGCATCGCGCTCGCAGCCACCTTCGGGGTCCACCGCCACCACCACCAGCTCGAGTGAGTCCAGCCGCGAGCGGGCGCTGGGCGTGGCCCGCCCCCAGGCCGAGCGGCGCGACGTGACCGTGGTCGTGTTCGGGCCGCTGCCGCAGCCGCTGCCCAGCGTGGTGGTGCAGCGCGTGGCTTGGTTCGGGGGCCGTCTGGTGCACTCCGACGGGCCGCTGCAGGCCGCCATCTTCGGGCTGGACGCACCGGACGGGCGCGAGGGCGAGGCGGCGGCGCGCGCGCTGCTGGACCTGCGACGGCGGGCAGCCGACCTGGGCCTCGGGCCTCTGCAGATGGGCCTGCACACGGGCCGCGTGCTGGTGGACATCTCCTCTGCGCTGGTGGCCGACCACCACCTGCGCGCACTGCTGGCAGGTGGCGAGGCGTGCGCCGAGGCCGCCATGCCCGGGCAGATCCTGGCCACGGTCGCGGCCCAGCGGGTCATCCACCGCAGCTTCGACGTGCGCCGCCTGGTGGGCACCGAGCACCGCCAGGTGCTGGGGGAGAGCGCCATCACCATGACGGCAGCGCCCTTCGTGGGCCGGGCCCCGGCGCTGCGGCTGGTGGGCGACGAGATCGCGCGCGCGGCCTCGGGGGACCGCCGGCTGTTGGGCATCGCGGGGGACGCGGGCAGCGGCAAGACGCGGTTGCTGCTCGAGGCCATGGCCAGGCTCCGGCGGGACCACCACAACGTCTCCATGTTCCTGGTGCGCATCGAGCCCGCGCGGCAGACGTCGCGCTTTGCGGTGCTGCAGGAGCTGTTCCGGGTGGTGCTGGGCATCGACGAGCGCGACACCGACGAAGAGGCCCGCGCCAAGTTGGCACGCCTGCCCGAGCTGGGCGCCGACGAGAACGGCGCGCGCGCCGTGCGGCAGCTCTTGGGCTATGCCACGCGTGAGTCCGAGACGGGCGACTCTCTCGACAACGCGCTGCGTCGGGTCATCTCGCGCGTAGGCCGGCGCATGGCCATGTTGCGGCCTCTGGTCATGGCGTTCGATGGCGTGGAGAGCGCCGACCGCGCCAGCTTGCGTATCCTGCGCAGCATCCTCGAGCAGCCGGAGCGCGCCCCCATCCTGGCTATCCTCACGTACCGGCCGGCCCCCGGGCAGCCCTGGCGGCGCCTGCCCAACTTCGTGGAGCACACGCTCGCGCCGCTGGACGAAGAGGAGACCACGCGGCTGCTGGCGGAGCGCCTCGGCACCGACGAAGTGCCCATGCGGCTGGTGGGCGAGGTGCTGCAGAAGAGCGGCGGCAACCCGCTGTTCGTGGAGGAGTACGCGCACGCGCTGAGCGAGGCGGGCGCCGTGCAGATCACCACCGACGGGGTGGTCTTCCGCGACGACATCGCGGTGGGTGTCCCGAAGACGCTGCGCGGCATCATCCGCGCGCGCCTCGAGCTGCTGTCGCCCACCGAGCGGCACTTGCTGCAGGTGGCCGCGCTGCTGCCGCGTGAGTTCGAGGCGCGCACGCTGGCGCGTGTGGTGGACGAGGACCTCGACACGGTCGAAGAGGCGCTGGGACTGCTCGAGCGGCGGGGCATCGTGCACCGTACGGAGCGTGGGCACGCGTTCGTCAGCGACAGCACCGTGCAGGTCATCCACACGGGGCTCACGCCCGAGGCGCGGCGCGAAATCCACAGCGCCATCGCCGTGTCGCTCGAAGAGCTCTACCCCGACCGCCTGGACGAGCTGGCCGAGGAGCTGGCCGCGCACCACGAAGAGGGCGGCTCCATCAGCGAGGCAGTCGCCTACCTCGAGCGCGCCGCGCAGCGCAGCTCGGTAGAGGGAGGCTACGCCGCCGCGTTCGCATCGCTCGAGCGGGCCATCGAGCTGACCGCCCTCGGGGCCGATGCCAGCCACGACGTGCGCCTGCGCCTATACCGCGCGCTGGGCGACGTGGCCTTCGCCGGGCGCGTCCTGGCGCAGGGGGCCGAGCGCATGGCCGCGGCGTTCGAGCTGGCCGACGCCCTCGGGCGGCGCGAGGACGCAGCGCAGTTCGCCATGCTGCGCGGCCTCTTGCTGTGCCACGCCAACCGGGTGGAAGACGCACGCCGCTGGCTGGACCGCGCGCGCGCCATCGCCCGCGAGCTGGGCGACGGGAAGCTGCTGTGCGAGGTGACGGTGGCCACGGCCGACGCGGTAGCGCGGGTGGGGGATCACGGAGCGGCCACCAGCCTGCTGCGCGAGGCGCTCCCGCTGGCCCGTGCCGCGCGCGACATCGACGTGCAGGTGCGCTGCCTCGCAGGGCTGGCCACCTCGTATGCCGCCGCGGGGGACGCCAACGGGGCCCGCGACGCCATGTGGGAGGCCTGGGAGCGCACTCCGGTGGAGGCGCCCGCCTATCGCCGCTGCTTCCTGCACGGCGCCGACATGCACGTGCAGGCCACGGTGGGGGACCTGCGCGACGCCATCGACGCTGGCCGCCGCGCCGAGACCATCGCCAAGGAGCACGGCTTCGAAGACGAGGAGGTGGAGGCGCTGCTGGTCATCGGTGAGTGCTACCTGCGGCTCGACGAGATCTCACGCTCCTTCGCGTCGCTGCGGGTGGCGTACGAGCGCGCCCACGAGCGCGGGCTCACGCGCCGCGAGCACCAGAGCCTGCGCCTGCTGGGCTTCCTGGACGCCTCACGCCACGGCAGCCGCGAAGGGCGTGAGCGCATCGAGAAGGCGCGCGCTTACGCCGCCGCCGAGGGCTACGCCGTGGACATGCTGGAGTGCGACTACCTGCTGGGCTACCTGTACGCGCGCGAGGGCGACCGCATGCGCGCCATGGGCACGTTCCAGCAGACGCTGGCCCTGGCCGTGGGGCTGGGCAACCGGCACTACGCCGCCTTCTCGGAGCGCGCCCTGGACGCGCTGCGCGCGGGCGAGCCGGTCTCGCTGGCCCGCTGAGCCCCGCCCCTGTTCAGCCGCTCAGGCGGTCACGCGTGCCAGGCGCCCTGGGCGTGCGCCCGTGAGCTTCCCCTCGCGGGCGATCATCTCACCGCGCACCAGCGTGGCGATGTAGCCGGTGGCGCCCTGCATCAGGCGCCGGCCACCGGCAGGCAGGTCCGCCTGGATGCGCGGGTGCTCGAGCGCCAAACGCGCGTGGTCGATGACGTTCAGGTCGGCCCGCTGTCCCACGGCCACCAGCCCTCGGTCGCGCAGGCCCACGAAGCGCGCGGTGTCGTGGCACTGCATCTTGATGACCTTCTCGAGCGGCAGGCCGTCCTTCCGGTCGCGCGCCCAGTGCGTGAGCATGAATGTGGGGAAGCTCGCGTCGCAGACCGTGCCCACGTGCGCGCCACCATCGCTCAGGCCGGGCAGGGCCAGCGGGTGCTGCAGCATCTCGTGCACCTGGTTCAGGTTGCGCTCGATGTAGTTGTAGAGCGGGAAGTAGAGCAGGGCGCGGCCCTCTTGCTCGAGCAGCGCGTCGTAGATGACGTCCAGCGTGCCGCGGCCACTCTTGCGTCCCTCCACATAGAGGCACGTATTCGGGTCGGGCTCGTAGTTGGGCTGCTCGCCCAGCTTGAAGAGGCGCAGCGCGATCATGTCGATGCGCGCCAGCAGGTGGTCCGCGAGCGGCGGGATGGCGCTGCCGTCACCGGAGAGGGGCTCGTTCTTCTCGGTGAGCAGCTGCGCCTTGAAGGCCGGATCACGCATGATGCGCACCTGCTCCTCGAGCGGCAGCTGCGAGATCTTCTTGTACGAAGGGAACCCGATGAACGGGTGGAACGTGGCCTGCAGCCCGAGCATCAGGCCAATGCCGCGCGCGCCGACCTGCACCTTCATGTCGAGCCCACGTTGAACGGCGGCCTCCACGCGCTTGAGCACGCGGCGCCACTGGCCAGGCTCGTGGTCGCGCTGGATCAGGGAGAGGCTCAGCGGACGACCCGACGCCTCGGCCATGCGCTCCAGCAGGTCGAACTCGCCGTCGAACAGCTCGGGGCTCTTGGCCATGTCGAAGTCGCTCACGCCCTGCAGCACGCCATGGCTCAAGCCCTTGAGGCCCTCGGCGATGCCCACCAGCTCTTCGATGCGCGCCTCGGACGCGGGCGTCTCTTCGCCGCGGATGGAGCGGTGGTTGTCACTGCGGCCCGTGCTGAAGCCCACGGCCCCGGCCTTCACGGCGGCGCGCACCAAGTCGCGCATGGCCCCGATGTCGTCGCTCGTGGCGATGGAGTTCGCCACGCCGCGCTCGCCCATCACGTAGACGCGCAGCGCGTCGTGCGTCACCTGCGCGCAGAAGTCGATGGTGTGCGGGAAGTCGATGCGGTCCATGTACTCGGGGAACGTCTCCCAGCCCCACGGGATGCCCTCGGCCAGCGCAGCGCCCGGGATGTCCTCAACACCCTCCATGAGCTCGATCAGGCGCGTGTGATCCGAGAGCCGCACGGGCGCGAAGCCCACACCACAGTTGCCCATGATGGCGGTGGTCACGCCGTGCAGCGACGATGGGGTCATGTCCGGATCCCAGCTGACCTGACCGTCGTAGTGCGTGTGCAGGTCGGTGAAGCCGGGCGTCACCAGCGCCCCATCGGCGGCCAGCGTTTCCTGTGCAGAGCCATCGCAGCGCCCCACCGCCACGATGACTCCGTCCTTGATGCCCACATCGCCGGTGTAGCGGGCACCGCCGGTGCCGTCGACAATGGTTCCACCGGTGATCTTGAGGTCGTACGTGCTCATCGTGGCGCTCCTGGGTCCGTCGGTCCGATACGGTGGCACTCGGTGCCATTTATGTCAATCATCCCATCGAGGGGTGTCTTCGGCCCAACACCGCCACGTCCAGCTCGCCCGCACCGGCCTGCTGCAACGCGTCGAGGGCGTGGTCGACGGCCGCGAGCGCGCCGAAGGATTCCCCGGGAGCGCAACCCAGCATCAAGGCCACGTCCTTGCGCGCCACGTCCACCGTCCAGAGCGGGTCATACTGGCCGGCCGCCATCGCGCGCCCCCGCCCGTCGATGACGAAGCGTACGTCGATGATCCCGAAGACCGCGAGCGCCTGCTCCGGCGTGACATCGAGGCCCCGCGCCATGGTCAGGATGTCCGCCAGCCCGTTGAGCATGCTCAGGTTCATGGCGTTGCCGATCAGCTTCATGATGGCCGCCAGGTCGGCGCGCTCGCCCACGTGACGAAGCATCGCGCACATGGGCGCGAGCTTGGCTTCGTGAGCATCGAAGCCCGCCCTCGGACCTGCCACGATCACGGTGCCCTGCGCCGCGCGCGCCGCGTTGGGGGACATGAACACGGGCGCATGCAGGTAGGTAACTCCCCGTTCCCAGAGCTGAGCCGCCCGGGCCGCCGTGCCTGCCGGCGACGTAGTGGAGTGGTCCAGCAGCGGCACGCCGCGGCGCACCAAGTCCGTGAGGCTGGTCTCGAGCTGCGCCAGCACGCCGTCCACGGCTGCGTCGTTGGTCAGCACCAGGTGCACCACATCGGCCCCCACCACGGCCTCCGCAGGCGTGGGAGCCAGCGTTGCCCCGTGCTGGGCCAGCCCCGCTGCGCGTTCGAGGGTGCGGTTCCACACGCTCACCGTGTCGCCGCGCCCGAGGGCGCCCTCTGCCATGCCGGTGCCCAAGAGCCCGGTCCCGAGAAATGCGCGTGCGTACATGGTGCGGGAGGATGCCCTCTGCTCTCGGGCTACCACAACGGTCTTGCGTGATATCTTGGCACCGGATGCCTCGACCACTCGCTGCCGCCCCTCCCGTCACGATCCACGGCCACCACGACCCGCGCTGGACGCGGGTGCGCGATGCATTCGCTGCGGGCTTCGCCTCGGGAGACGAGTGGGGCGCGAGCCTCGCGGTGTGGCACGCCGGCGAGCTGGTGGTGGACCTGTGGGGCGGCATGGCCGACGTGGAGCGGCAGCGCCCGTGGCAGGCCGACACGCTGACCACGGTGTTCTCGTGCACCAAGGCGCTGGTGGCGCTCGCGTTCCTGATGCTGAACGACCGCGGGCAGCTGGACTACGACGCTCCGGTGGCGCGCTATTGGCCGGGCTTCGGGACGCACGGGAAAGAACGCATCACGGTGCGCACCCTGCTCAACCACCGCGCTGGCCTGCACGGGCTCGACGGCCCCGTGACGTTGGACGACATCGAGCAGCGCCCGGAGCAGGTGACCGCGCTGCTGGAGCGCCAGTCGCCGCGTTGGACGCCGGGCCAGGATCAGGGCTACCACGCGGTCACCTACGGGCTCTACGCCGACGTGCTGTTCCGCCGCATCGCGGGCGAGTCCATTGGCACCTTCCTGCGACGCGAGGTCACGAAGCCCCTGGGCGCCGACGCCTTCCTGGGCTTGCCGGTGGAGTACGAGACGCGCGTCGCCACCAACTACCCCGTGACCACGCGCGAGCGGCTGCTGCGCATCATCCCGAAGGCAGCCGCTTCGCAGGGCACCGAGGGGCGCGTCTACCGCAGCGTCATGAGCGGGGGCGATGCCGCCCGCGCCTTCGCCTACCCACGCGAGCTGGGCCCGGCCGGCATCCACAACTTCAACACCCGCCGAGTGCACGCCATGGAGCTGCCGTGGGGCAACGGCATCGCGAACGGACGCGGCCTGTGCCGGGTGTTCGCGGCGCTGGCCAACGGCGGCGAGCTGGACGGCGTGCAGCTGGTGCGCGCAGAGACCATCGAGCCTGTGATGCGTCGGCAGGGCTGGTCCGAGCGCGACCGCGTCCTGAACAAGCCCATCGGCTGGAGCCAGGGGTTCCTGAAGGAGGGCACCGCCGTGTTCTCGCCCAACACCGAGAGCTTCGGTCACAGTGGCGCGGGGGGCGCGCTGGCGTGGGCCGACCCCGTCGCGCGCGTCTCCATCGGCTACGCCATGAACAAGATGGACCACATGATCCGCTCGCCGCGCGCGCTCGCGCTGTGCCACGCGGTGTACGAGTGCGTGGGCCCGCGGCGCTGAGGTTCGCCCCCGTGGGCCGCTTCTGGCACGATGCGCCAAACGCTCGCCACCTTGGCGATGCGCACTTGGAGCTTCCCCCCGATGCCTCTCCGTCGCTTCCTCGCGCTTCCCTCCACGTGGAGTCTGCTGACTCTCGTATCCGTGCTCGCGCTCGTCCCGGCTGCCTCGTGCGGTGAGGGCACGGGGCCTGCCCCCGAGCTCGACTTCAGCGCCTTCGACACCGCGCTCGAGGCCTTCCTCCTCGAGAACGAGCTCGAGGGCGCGAACGTGGTCATCGTCCACCGGGACTGGGGCGTGGTGCACCAGCGCGCCTTCGGGTCGTTCACGCTCGACCGCATCTCGCTGCTGGCGTCCGCGAGCAAGATCCTCTCGGTGGGCGTCATCATGCGGCTCCACGACGAGGGCGTGCTGGACATCGACGCGCCCATCTCGACCTATGCGCCAGTCGCCTCCGATACGGTGATGGGCTGGGAGGGCGACCGCTCCATGACGCTGGCGCAGATGCTCTCCAACTCCTCCGGCATGGTGGGGCTCGTGGATGATCCCACGTACCCCGACTACCTGTGTCAGTACGCGTTCCTCGGCACCCTGCAGTCGTGCGGGCGGAACATCTACCAGGCGGATGACGCCGATGACCTGGTGCCGCCCGACACGCAGTTCCGCTATGGCGGCGGGCAGTGGCAGCTGGCGGGTGCCATCGCAGAGCTAGCCAGCGGCAAGTCGTGGGCGGAGCTGGTGCAGGAGACCTACGTGGACCCCTGCGGCCTCGAGACGCTGGCCTACACCAACCAGTTCGCGCAGGCGTTTGCCGACGGTGGCGTGGACGCGGCGCTGGGCTACCCCACCTTCTTCGACGGCGACATCTCGGTGCTGCCGTTCACACGCAACCCCAGCATCGAGGGCGGCGGCTACACCACCGTGGCCGACTACGGTGAGGTCCTGCTCATGCACCTGCGACAAGGCGTGTGCAGCAGCGGAGAGCGCGTGCTCAGCCGCCGCTCGGTGGCCCGCATGCAAGAGGACCGCATCCTCGCGGAGTACAACGGCACCAGCATCGACCCCACCATGCCGGGCTACGGCATGGGCTGGTGGGTGAGCCGCTCGGAGCCCGGCGTGGTGTCCGACGGCGGCGCCTACGGGGCCATGCCCTGGCTTGACGTGGAGCGCGGGTACGGGGTCATGATCCTGATCGAGGCCGACGCCGAGGACGGCGCCTACGCGCGCATCGCGACCAAGCCAATCCTGGACGCCATCTTCGACGCGGCCGATTGATCTCAGCGGCGGCGCCGGCGCAGGATGAAGGGCAGGGCGAAGACCGCGAGGGCCAGGCCCAGCGGCATGTCCTGACCAGGGGCCGGGACGCGGCAGCCGCAGCCGCTGCTCACGCCGGGGCGCGGGCGTCCGCCAGCGTCGTCACCGCCGCCGTCGTTGCTGCCACCGTCACCCCCGTTGCTGCCACCGTCGCCGTTGTTGCCGCCGCCGTCGGGGTTCACGCCGCCATCACCACCGTTGACCGGCGGGATGTCCACGCACACGCCCATGGTGCACATCTCACCGTCGGGGCAGACCGCGCCGGTGCAGGCGTCCACGCACTGGCCCGTGGTGGGACTGCAGAAGAGGCCCGCAGCGCAGTCCACGTTCACGCAGTCGGGGTCCACGCACGAGCCCGAGGACTCTTCGCAGCTGAGCATGCTGCCGCAGCCCGAACACGTGCACGTGTCCACGCAGATGCCGCCCGAGCACACCTTCATGGCGCCGCACACCACGTTCGCGCACGCGTCCACGCAGGCACCCACGCGGCACACCTGCTCACCCGGGCAGACGATGCCCGCGCACGGACCGACGCATTCGCCCTCGCGGCAGACCTCGCCGGACGGGCAGGTCACGTTCACGCACGCCGCCTCGTAGCACTCGCCCGTCTCGCTGTCGCAGGTGAGCGCGGGGTTGGCGCAGCCGAACTCCTCGCACCGGCCGACGCACCCACCGTTCACGCACACCTCGCCGCTGGGGCAGAGGTTGCCATTGTCCACCATGCCGTCGCAGTTGTTGTCGAGTCCGTCGCACTCCTCGGGGCCGGAGACATTGACCGGGATGCAGATCAGGTCCGCGCCGTCGCACTGCGTGAGGCCTTGCGCACAGATGCCCGTAGCCAGCGGGACGTTGCACGCCTCCCCGGCGCCCGAGCAGGTGATGCCCGTGAAGAAGAAGACGTAGTCGTTGTAGTCGCCGTCGTTGTCCCACCCGTCGCTCTGCGCGTTGCCGTCTTCGAAGGCCACGTAGAACGCGTTGGGGGTCAGGGAAGACTGGTAGCTCAGGCTCATGATCCAGCGACCGTTGTAGGCGGGCGGCGGGTCGTCACAGTCACCCGCGTTGCACAACGGGTTGTACTGGCGCTCCGTGAAGTAATAGTCGGGGGCGTTGTCGCGAATGAGCGCGAAGCCAATCAGGCCGCCCGCGTAGTTGGCGTTCTCGCGGATGGCCTGCCCCGTGATGGTCACGCCCACGGACGCGTCGGTCAGGTCCCCTGGAAAGATGGGATAGATTTGCGCGGGGGTGGGCTGAGTCCCGGTCACGTTGTACCAGCCCACGTTCAGCGTGGAGCTCGACTCCTTGAGCAAGAGCGTCGCCGTGAAGTCGCACAGCGGCGAGAACGTGTTCGGCTGCTCGCTCGCGTCGTTCACCCAGTCCACCGCCTCACCGCGAGTGGTGAACAGTGTGAAGAGCTGTGTCTCCCCGTTGTCCGAGTCCACGGGATACACGTTGCCGTCGGGCTGCGTGATCTGCGCCGCAGCGAGCGACGGTGCACCAACGAGAAGCAGGAGGGCAACCAGAGCGAGGCGGGTGACGCGCATAACGCTGTCACTATAACGGACGTTCCACCGTATGAGTGGCGGTTTTGAGGCGATATTCCTGACTGAAGGGTCAGTGATGCAAGCTGCCCGAGCCCGTCCCCGCCCCAGCGTCGCTCATGCGCGCGCTGTAGTCCCAGCTCTCGATGCGCACCGGGTCGAGCACCAGCGCCAGCTCTTCGCTGCGCCGCGACAGCAGCCAGCGCGCCAGGTGCGAGTCCACGCTGCCGAGGTAGCGCAGCAGCAGCTGCTCGAGCACGTCACCGCCGCGCGTCTCGTCCACCCGCACGGTGGCCTGTCCGCGAACGCCACGGTAGGGCGGCGTGTTGAGCGCGATCTCGAACGCGCAGCGCGGGTTCTCCTCGAGGCGCCGAACGATCTTGGCGTCTCGGTGGACGGCCGCCACCAGCGTGCCCTCGTGGCGTACGAACCACAGCGAGAGCAGCACGGGGAAGCCCCCAGAAGTCTGCACGGCCAGCCGCATGGGCACGATGGTGCCGTCCATGAAGTCCGCGACGCGTGCGTCGGAGTAGGGGCCTCGAACGGGGCAATGAAACGTGGTCATGATGGTCCTCCGGGCGTGGTGGTTGGGCGGGCACTCAGGGGGCTATGGAGCGAAGCAAGACGTCGAGATCGGCGAGGCCCGGCAGCTGCTCGACGCGCGTGCCTTCGACTGAAATGGAGGCCGCGCCGCCCATGATGATGCGGGTGGCGGCGGGGACTACGGCCGAGAGCGAGCGCGCCACTTGCCGCACCTCGGCTCGCGAGAGGTTGATGACGGACAGCAGCACGAGCTCGGCGTTGCGCACCTCCGCCACGTAGGCGATCTCGTTCTCCGGCACGTCGGCGCCCATGTACACCACCGCGAAGCCGCGCAGCGCGGCGAGCATGGCCACCATCAGCGCTCCCACTTCGTGGCGTTCACCGCGGGGCGCGGCCACCACGACGGCGCCTTGCTGCTCACGCGGCGGATAGAGCCGAGCCAGGCTGAACAGCAGCCCGCGAGCGGCCCCCGTCGCCACCCGCTCGTGCGCGATGCGGAATTCCTTTCGCTCCCAGCGCGCTCCCACCTCGCGCAGCGCCGGGGACACCATGTCGATCAGGAAGCGCTCGGGAGCCATGGCGACGGCTGCACGCGCCATGACGCCTTCGGCTGCGCCTACGTCCAAGCGCGCCACCGCGTCGAGGAACGCCTCCACAGGCGAGCTCTGCGTCTGGGTCTCCGACTCGGTCACGCTGCGCTCGGAAGTGGCAGAGAGGCGCGCGAGATCGCGATCCGAGAGGGTGGCCACCGTGCCGATGGCGTGCCCGGCGTCCACGAGGTCGCGCAGCAAACGCAGCCGCTGCACGTCCTCGCTGGTGTAGAGACGCCCGCCCGCGTCGGTTCGTCCGGGCACCACCGCCCCATAGCGCCGCTCCCACGTTCGCAGCGTGTGGGTGGTCAGGCCGGTCAGCTTGGCGACCATCCCAACCCGGTGGGAGCTCTCGGAATTCATCTTGCGGACCATATCGGAGGACTTCGGCAAACGGTGATCAGCAGGGGGAGTCTTGCGCTTTCCCGGTTCTTTGTCTAGGATGTGTCTATGAAAACTTCGCCAAGACCGATGCACGCAGTGGAGCGCCTGGAGCTCTTCTTCGATGGCGAGTGCCCCCTGTGCCTGCGCGAGGTGCGCATGCTGCGGCGCCTGGACCGCCACGCCCGCATCCTGTTCACGGACATCGCCGAGGTCGGGTTCCAGCCCCCCACCGACGTGGACTACGCGACGCTGATGGACCGCATCCACGCCCGACGTGGGAGCCAGTGGTTCGAGGGGGTCGAGGTGTTCCGCCAGCTGTACGCGGCGGTGGGCCTCGGGCCACTGGTCGCGATCACGCGTGCGCCCGGCATCAAGCAGCTGTTGGACCTGGGCTACCGGGTCTTCGCCAAGAACCGACTGCGCCTCACGGGGCGCTGCAACGACGGCGTGTGCGCCGTGGGAGAGGCCACCTGATGAGCCCGAACAGTGACGCCATCATCACCGAAGACACCCTCGTACAGCGGGCCCGCGCGCTGCGGCCGTGGCTGCTGGAGCGCACGGACCAGGCCATCGCCCTGCGGCGTGTGCCGGACGAGACCATGCGCGACTTCGAGGCCAGCGGCTTGAACCTGGCTGTGGTGCCCAAGCGCTACGGCGGCTACGAGCTCAGCCCGCGCGTCATCTTCGACATGCAGCTGGAGCTGGGGCGCGCCTGCCCGTCGAGCGCCTGGGTGTTCGGCGTGCTCAGCGTGCACACCTGGCAGTTGGCGCTGTTCCCCCTCGAGACGCAGGACGAGATCTGGGGGCAGGGGCACCACCCGTGGATCGCGTCTTCGTACATGCCGGTGGGCAAGGTGGTGGCCGTGGACGGCGGCTACCGCATCAGCGGGCGTTGGTCGTTCTCGAGCGGCTGCGATCACTGCGAGTGGATCATGCTGGGCAGCTTCGCGCCGGTGGCGGAGGGCTCGCCGCCCGACATGCGCACATTTTTGCTCCCCAAGAGCGACTACGAGATCGTGGACACCTGGTACGTGACGGGGCTGCGCGCGTCGGGCAGCAAGGACATCGTGGTGAAGGACGCGTTCGTGCCCGAGCGGCGCACGCACAAGTTCTCGGACGGCTTCCGCGGCAAGAGCCCGGGCAACGAGGTGAACGAGCGCTCCGCGTACCGCTTTCCCTTCGGGCAAATCCACACGCGCTGCGTGTCCACGCCTGCGCTGGGCGCCGCGCTCGGTGCGCTCGAGCACTTTGCCAAGGAGCGCGCGGGGGATGCCGCGGCAGAGCGCCTGGTGGAAGACTGCGCCGCCATCTTGGACCGCGAGCTCTGGGTGCTGGAGCGCAACTTCGACGAGATGACCGGCCACCTCGAGGCCGAGACCAGCATCCCCGTGCCGCGTCGCGCGCACTTCCGACATGACGCTGCCGCCGCCGTGACCGCCGCGGTGAGCGTGGTGGATCGCCTCACCGAGGCCTACGGGCGGGCCGGGATCTTCGAGCGAGACCCCATCAACCGCTTCTTCCAGGACACGCACGCCATCCGCGCGCACCACGCCAATCAGATAGAGAAACCGGCCGCGAACCTGGGCGGCATCCAGTTCGGCCACAAGAACGCGGACTTCTTCATCTGACGGGCGGCCCGCGGGCTGCGTAGACTGCTGGCCCATGCCCCCCACGACCGTCCCCGACCTCGCGCGCGAGCACACCGCCCAGCCCATCTCCCACATCGCTGCCAGCCTCGGCGTCCACCCGGACGACCTGGTTTCGTATGGGCGCGAGATGGCGAAAGTGAGCCTGCGGGCGCTCGAGCGCGAGTCCCCGCTGGGCGAGACGCGCCGCAAGCTGGTGCTGGTGAGCGCCATCACGCCAACGCCCGCCGGCGAGGGCAAAACCACCACGTCCATCGGGCTCGGGCAGGCCTTCACTGCGCTCGGCCACAGCGTGTGCCTGGCGCTGCGCGAGCCCAGCATGGGACCGAGCCTCGGGCTCAAGGGCGGCGCCACCGGCGGAGGCCGTGCCCAGTTGATCCCGGCGGACCGCATCAACCTGCACTTCACCGGGGACTTCCACGCCATCACGTCGGCGCACAACCTGTTGGCGTCGCTGATCGACAACCACCTGCACTTCGGGAACGCGCTGGGCATCGACCCCGGCCGCGTGGTGTGGCCGCGCGTGTTGGACCTCAACGACCGCGCGCTGCGCCATGTCGTGGTCGGGCTGGGTGGGGTGGGGCAGGGCGTCCCGCGCGAGACGTCCTTCGACATCACGGCCGCGAGCGAGGTGATGGCCATCCTGTGCCTGGCGCGCGACATGGCCGACCTGCGCGCGCGCCTCGAGCGCATCCTGGTGGCCTTCACGCACGCGGGCGAGCCGGTGTACGCGCGAGAGCTCGGGGCTGCTGGCGCCATGTTGGCGCTGCTGCGCGACGCGCTCGACCCGAACCTGGTGCAGGCCGTGGGAGGTACCCCGGTGATCTTGCACGGAGGTCCGTTCGCCAACATCGCGCACGGCTGCAGCTCATTGGTGGGCACGCGCCTCGCCATGCATCTGGCCGAGTGGACGTTCACGGAGGCGGGCTTCGGCTTCGACCTGGGCGCCGAGAAGTTCCTCGACATCAAGTGCCGCACCGGTGGCCTCGCGCCCGATGGCGTGGTGCTGGTCACCACCATCCGCGCGCTCAAGATGCACGGCGGTCAGGACCTCGCGAAGGCCGCAGAGGTGAGCCCCGAGGCCGTCCTCGCGGGCCTGCCCAACCTGGACAAGCACATCGAGAGCGCGCGGCGCTTCGGGCTGCCGGTGGTGGTGGCGCTGAATCGGTTCGGGGCCGACGACGACCGCGAGATCGGCGTGGTGCGCGCGCGCTGTACGGAGCTGGGCGCCACCTTCGCGGTGTCCGACCACTTCGAGCACGGCGGCGAGGGCGCGCTCGAGCTCGCGCGAGCGGTGATCGACGCGTGCGGCGGGAGCACCAGGCCCGAGCCGGTGGTGCTCTACGACCTGGACGAGCCCGTTCCCGAGAAGATCCGCCGCGTGGCTCAGGAGATGTACGGCGCGTCGGCGGTGGTGCTCACCAAGGCGGCCGAGCGCGAGCTGCGCGACATCGAGCGCTTGGGCCACGCGGGGCTGCCGGTGTGCATCGCCAAGACGCAGAATTCGCTGTCGGACGACCCTACGCGGCGCGGGCGCCCACGCGACTTCACGCTGACCGTGCGCGGGCTGCGCGTGAACTCCGGTGCAGGCTTCATCGTGGTGCTCACGGGGGACATCGTGCGCATGCCGGGCCTGCCGCGGCGCCCCCTGGCAGAGCAGGTGGACGTGCAGGACGGCGTCATCGTGGGCCTGCGCTGAGACCCTTCCCCTAGCGGGCGCGAGCCACCTCGGCGTGGCGCGGGCAGCGCACCTCGTGGTCGTTCACCATGCCCACCGCCTGCATGCACGCGTAGACGATGGTGGGCCCGCAGAACTTGAAGCCGCGCCGCTTCATGTCCTTGGCCATGCGCTCCGAGAGCTCTGTCTTGGTGGGCGCGTCACGCCAGCGGTTCAGCCGGTGGTCGATGGGCGTGCCGTCCACGAAGCCCCACACGTAGTCCGAGAACGAGGTACCCGCGTCGCGCAGCGCCAGGTACGCCTGCGCGTTCCCGATGGAGGCGCGGATCTTGGCCGGGCTGCGGATGATGCCCGGGTTCTCGAGGGCCTTTTTGATGCGGGCCTCGTCCCAGCGCGCGATCACCTCGGGGCGAAAGCCCTCGAACTCGGCGCGCATGGACTCGCGCTTACGGAGGATGGTGATCCAGGAGAGCCCGGCCTGGAAACCATCCAGTTGGAACTTCTCCCAGAGGGCCCGCGAGTCGCGCTCCGGCACGCCCCACTCGGTGTCGTGGTAGCCGCGATAGAGCGCGTCGGTCGCAGGGGCCCAGCCGCAGTGCAGCTCACTCGGGTCACTCATGCGCCGAGCGTCGCACCACGTGGGCGAGCCGTCGAGGCCCGCCCGTCATGGGTCACGGCTGCAGCTGGATGGAGTGAACGGCGTAGTCGAAGGTGCCCATGTCGCCTTCGCGCGCATCGCCCACGCACACCTGGTAGCTGCCGCTGGCCGGACCACCGAGCAGCGTCTCCGCCGACGCCCAAGGCAGCGCGCCGGAGTTGCTGCTGAACACGCAGCTCGAGTCCGGCGCGCACACGATGTCTTCCGTGGCGATGCCCTCGCCCATCGTCTCTGCGCTGGGGTAGGCCACGAGGCCACCCACATGAATCGCCACTCGGGGGCTGGTGGTCAGGTTGGCGACCGCACCCACGCCCGAGCCGCTGCCATCGGCCCCTTCGTTCATCCCGGGCCGGACGGCCAGCGCGTGCGGCTCGCCCGCCGGGTCCACCAGCGCGAAGACCAGGTCGCCCACGTTCGGATGAGTGACACCGAACTGCACATCGAAGCTCAGGACATCGAGCGCCGAGTCCAGGTCGGTGAAGTCGAACGGTCGGCAGGTCATGGAGGCCACGGTCCCGTCGAACGCGCCGTCTGCGATGGCGGTCATGAGCACCTCGCCACCCTCGGACCTGTCTTCCGGGACGGTCGTCGCGCCCAGGTCCAGCGCCACCGAGGTGACGGTCCCAGTGTCACCGCTGGCAGCGTCGCCCACGCACACGCGCCAGGTGCCCGCCACGGGTTCGCGCTGAATCTCGTCGGGGCCCACCGTCGAGACCCCGACGTAGTTGCAGTAGATGTTGTCGCGGCAGGGAGCCTGCGCGGCGGTCAGGTTGGTGCCGAGCGCTTCGGACATGAACCCGCCGATGCCGCGGGCGAACGTGACGGGGTGCGTGGACACCAGGTCGGCTCCGTTGCCCCCGGACAGATCCCCATTGTCCATGGGTGAGGTCAACCCGGGGCGATGCATCAGCGTGCTGACGTGCCCGGAGGGCGCCACCAGCTTGAGCACCAGGTCGCCCACGAAGGTGTGGTCCATGGTCAGCTGCACGCTGAACGCCGTGTTGTTCACGTAGCCGCGCGTGCCCTCGGGGATCACCACGTCGAGGCACGTCATCGACGCGATCGTTCCGTCGTACCCGTTGTCCGTGATGGCCACGGGCGAGGCGGGCGTGGTGCCCTGCATGACGGGGTCCACCGTGCACTCGGTCTCGTTCCGGCCGCGACAGTCTGCCAGGCAGCTGATGCTGCCACCGGTATAGCCGAGCGACTCGCACGAGGCGCTATCCAGGAGGTCGCCGTCACAGGGCTCCCCCTCGTCCAGCTGCCCGTTGCCGCAGAGTTCCACAGGCCCCCCGTCGTCGGGGCTGCCGTCGGGGTTCATTCCAGAGTCGTTTCGACCCCCGGGGCCGCCGCCGCCGCAACCCGCTGCCACCATCGCCACCACTGCCATAACTAGACTCGACTTCATCGTGCTCATTCCGGTTTGGAACCTCCGGCCCCGAGTAGAGCACGGGTCCCTTCTTGGGCACGCTCCCGCAAACACGGGGGGCCACGCGGGGGCCGGGTCCCTCTGGCTCGGCTCTGCGGCATCGGATAGCTTGTGCGCGCCATGAAGACCGCCACCGCCATGCTCGCCGCCGTCGCAGCCGTCACGCTCCTGCTCCCCTCGGGCCACGCCCTGGCCGATGCGCGGAGCGACAAGCTGGACCTCTACATCGAGGTCCACAACATGTTCACCACGCGCATGCGGGCCAACCACGACAACTACGTGCCCACGCTGGCCGGGTTGGACCCCGAGAACCCCTGCACGCTCGAGCGCCAGCCGGGCGGCGACATGTACCACACGGCCGACAGCACCGGGGCCATCGACGGGTACCGCCGCCGCCTGCGCCGCGCGCCGCGCCTCCCCCAAGACCGCTTGGTGACCGCCATGCTGGACGCCGCCGCCATTCAGGTGCCCGCGTGGAACGCTGCCTTCGACTACTACGGCCGGCGCGTCTACACCACCGACCAGTGCGCTCAGGGCAACGTCTACCACCGCCAGCTCATGGCGGCCTTCCAGGCCTACTTCGCAGCGGACGCCGAGCTGCTGGTCTTCATCGACACCGAGAACCGCGCCCGCCGTGTCACCGCGCTCCAGCAGACCGAGCGCACCCACGGGCGCAACTTCCGCTTCTACCAGCTGAGCTTGATGAACGAGGTGGAGACCATGCGCGACGTGCTCAGCGCCCCCACGCTGGACGTGGATGCGCTGGCCCGAACGGGGGAGGCCATCGCCACCGGGGTGGCCGAGATCAAGCCGCGCGCCGAGTCGGCTCCGCGCGAGATCCACTCCGACCTCTACGAAGGGCAATACCTGGGGTTCCTGCGCAGCCTCGAGACGCTGGCCGAGACCACGCGCAACCTGGTGGCCGCGCTGCGAAACCCGAGCGCCCGGCCGAACGACCGCGAGCGCCGCATGGGTGAGCTGCAGCGCGCGTTCACCGCCGCGATCCAGGCCGCGAACAGCGTGCGCTACAGCGACCAGGTGCACTGACGCGCGGCGCTCAGAAATCGAAAGACCAAGTGACATGAAGCGGCGCAGGCGGCGCGACGGGATCGTCGAAGCCGGCCCGTTGCAGCTGACGCCGCTGACGTCCGATGGCACCCACCCCGAGGAAGGCAACCACTGCCACCAAGCCGGAGCCGAGCATGATCATCAACGGGGCTTCAGCGCCAGGCACATGGACCGTCTCGCTCTTGTTCGCGAGGAGGGCGAACAGGCCGAACATCGCCGCGGCCAGCCCTACGCCAGAGACCCCCACCAGCGCGTAGCGTCTCCGGCGCTGTTGAAGTTCGGCATCGCGGGCGAGGAACTCGGGCTCGGTCAACGCCAGGAACCCACTTCCAACCGGCTCTTGCGCGGACGCGGGGGCGACAGCCACCGAGTTCAGGGCGCAGACGCTCGCAACGAGTAGGGCCACGCATCGCGTGGGGGCCGGCCGCCGCCATACCGACTCCACTACCTCCGCGCCGGCGTCGTGCACGCACGTACACTAGCCAGTGCTGCGCGGCTGCGTGAAGCAATTCCGTCTGCACACGCCACGAATCGAGCGTGATAGGGTGGCCGGATGCAAGGAGCACCGATGGGAACGAAGCCGTCATGGTTCTTGGTCGCGGCCCTCGGCGTCTGGGGTTGCGGAGGCGAGGGGGAAACGTCACCCACGGACGCTGCGCTGGACGCATCAGGCCCGGGCTGGGTGCTGGAGGCACCAGGAGTCGACGTGGGTGGACAACTGGTGGTGCTGCACTGGAGCGACAGCGGCGGCGCTGCCGGGGAACCTGTCGTCGTGGGAACGTGGCCAGAGGGGGCCGAGACTTTCCCACTGTCCCTGGTGGGACTCGCGTCACCGCCTGCGCATCGCATGGACCTCTCGCTCGTTGGCGAGTCCGGCACGCTGAGCTTTGCGTGGCTCGTGGTCGCCGACGCAGCGGGGGCCTCGAACCTCGAGACAGCCGCTGTCGTCGCCAGCGCCCCGAGCGCCATGTTGGTGGAACTGAGTGAAGTCGCAGCACCGAACTCGTGGGCTGCACGACTCTTGAACGGTCCTGTCGCGGCGGGTGTGCACGTGATCGATATCCGCGAGTACACCCAGAGCGAGATTGATGCCCTCACCGCTTGCATGGAGAGCGCGGTCGGGGACCCCGATCTCGAGTGCCCCGCGCTCCGTGAGCATGTGTCCCTTGCGGATCCGGGAGCTGGACAGGTCATCCAACTGGCGGCTGGGGACGTGGTCCCCGATCTGAGCTGAGGACTGCCGCGGATGACCGCGCTAGCGCGCGCTCTGCGTCGGCACGTGCTTCGGCAGCACCATGGCGCAGCCCAGCGCCAACACGAGCGACACCGTGAAGTAGTGCAGGGTGCGCTGGTGCTCGACGAGCGCGATGTCCGGCAGGGGGCTGCCGCTCCAGACGAAGCCGAGGACGATGATGCCGGCGATGCCCCCGAGGTAGCGCAGCGTGGCGAGCAGCGCCGCACCCACGCCGCTCTGCTCGGCGGGGATGGCGCTCATGGCCGAGGCCTGTGCGGGTGACGACGACAAGCCGATGCCGAGGCCCAGCAGCACCAGCCCAGGGATGGCCGAGCGGGCGGTCTCGAGCGGGACGAACACCAGGGATCCGATGCCAGCGAGCGCGACGCTGCAGCCGGTGACCGCGACCAGCCGTGCGCCCAAGCGGTCGGAGAGGCGGCCGGCGATGGGCGACGCGATGACCATGGACACCATGAGCGCGCCCAGCAGCGGGCCGGAGTGCTGCGTGCCGAGGCCCAGCACCTTGTCGAGCGCGCTGGGGAGCTCGAAGAGCAGCGCGTACATGGCCAGGTTGTGCAGCGCCACGATCAGCCCCCCCGCCACGAAGACCTTCCGGGTGAGCAAGTGCAGGTCCACCACGGGCTCCGGGTGGCGCTGCTCCCACAGCCCGAACGCCACGCCCAGCGCGACACCTCCACCCATGGTGACGACGCGCAACACGCCGTCCAAGCGCGTGCCCACCACGATGGCCGCGAGCGACGCACCGAGCAGCAGCGAGCCCACTCCGTCGAACCGAAAGCCGCGCAGCGTGGGCTTGGGATCGCTTCCGTTCGCGCGAGGTGAACGGGCCAGCTGCGCGGCGATGGGCAGCACCAGCAGGTTGACCAAGAACGTGGCGCGCCAAGAGACATTGGCCGTGATGAACCCGCCGATGACGGGACCTAGCGCCGCGGACAGGGCCATGGCCGCGCCAAAGGCCCCGAACGCCTGACCGCGCTTCTGTGGGGGCAGCTCGATGCGCAGCAGGGCCGTGGCGCTGGGCACGATGAGCGCTCCGCCGGTGGCCATGATCACGCGGGCCAGACCCAGCAGGGCGAACGTGGGGGCGAAGAAGGCGGCCACGGAGCCCAGCAGGAAAGCGACCTGTCCGTAGGCCAGCGTGGTGCGGTGGCCCAGCCGGTCACCCAGCTTGCCGGCCGGCGCCTGCATCACGATGCTGGTGATCAAGTAGCTGGTGACCAGCACGTGCGTGAGCATGCCGTCGGGCTGCCGGAACTCGCGACCGATGGGCCCCAGCACCACGCTCAGCATGGTGCTGTTGAGCGGGGTGAGCATGGACGACATGACCAGCGCCGCCACGAGCCGCCGCGGGAACTCCCTGTCCTCACCCACGCGTGATGGCGCGTCGCTGGAGGAGGTGGACGGTGTCGCCGTAGATGGCGAACTCGAGGTCTTGGCTACCACCGAACACGCTTTCGCACCGCGTGCACAGCGCGTCCAGCGCCGCGAGCGTGGCGTCGCTCAGGCAGAGGTCGCTCACGCGGGAACCCGTGACGGGGCGCTCCTGCGTGCCGCCGTCGGCCGCCCACGTGATCATCAGGTCTTTGTCGCCCGGGTCTCGTGAGAGGACGGTCCCGCCGCGCGCCACGCGGAAGCGGTCGGGCGTCACCAGCCCCTGGACCACGGCCTCGCCGAGGCCCCAGGAGGCCTCGATGACGCGCACGTCGTCGCCGCTGATGGGGTCGCGGCTGAAGAGCACGCCTGCGGCATCGGCCTGGATGAGGCGCTGCACCACCACCCCCATGCTGGGCGCGAGGGGCAGGCCCAGCTTGGTGCGGTAGGCCACCGCCGAGCTCGTCGCGGCCGAGGCGTACACCTCCGCGAGCGCCTCGACGAGACCATCCACCGAGGTCACGCCCAGGACCGTGGCGTGCTGCCCCGCGAAGCTGGCCGTGGCGGAGTCTTCGCCCACGGCGCTCGAGCGCACCGCCACCAGGCCTCCCAGCGTGTCCAACATCCGTGCGAGCGCGTCGCGGGCCGGGCCCCCTTCGAGGCCTCCGGTGGTGTCGCAGGCGAGCGCGAAGCCATCCGGCACCGGCAGCCCCTCACGGATGGCGCGCGCACACTGTGACGCCTTGCCGCCGAAGCGGGACTCGTCGAGGGCGTCGCGCAGCGGCACATGCTGTGCGAGCGTGAGGGGGCCGGTCACGAGCCCACCGCCGACAGCACCACGACCTCACCCTTGGTGCCATCCACGCGCACGCGCGCCCCATCCGGGATGAGGCGCGTGGCCTCCTTGGTGCCCACCACACCGGGGATGCCGTACTCGCGCGACACGATGGCGGCGTGGCACAGCTGCCCCCCGCGGTCCGTGACGATGGCCCCCAGCAGCGGCAACACCACGTTGAAGTACGGCGCCGTCGCGCGCGTGACCAACACGTCGCCTTTCTGCAGACGCTCGAACTGCGACGCGTCCTCGATCAGCCGCGCGGTGCCCTCGTACACGCCCTCGTTCACCGACAGCCCGCGGATCACGGTGGCCGTGGACGTGGTCTCGGCGTCGCGAAACAGGTTGGACAGCACGGCGTCCACGGCCCTGGCGGCCCGACGAGCCGGGGCCGGGAGCAGGTTCGGATCGGGCGGTGGCCCGGGCATGCCCCCGAGGTCGGCCGGGATGTCGGCCACCGTCTTGGTGGTGCGCCACGTCACGCGCGCAGCCACTTCGTCTGCGGACGGGCCAGGGCGGCCGAGCAGCAACGCGACGGCCTCGTCCACCTCGAGGTCCACCGCGTGCTCGGGATGCGCGAGCAACCCACGCGCCGTGAGGCGCCGGCCCGTCTCGAGCAGCGCGCGGCGGGCAATCCCAATGGCGAACCCGTCAGCGTAGATGCCACGCTCGTCGCGCAGCCGGTTGATGACGCGGGCCTCCTCGAGCATCTCGTCGAACGTGCCGTGGTGGGCAGCCGGCACCTTCTTGCGGATGGCCTGAATCCTCGATGCCGAATTTCCGCGCTCGTCATTGGCCACGCCACTGACGGTGGCCCGCACAGCGCCCAGCAGCATCTCGGGCATCTCGCCCGCCGACTTCGACGAGATCTCGTAGCCGACCGCGCGATGCGCGATGGCATCGAAGAACACGCGGGCGGCGCTCCCTACGTCGCCGGGCAGCACACAGCTCGGCGATGGCGCCCGCGGCGTCGCTCGAGGTCAGCAGCTCGCGCGCTCGGGCATCGCCTCGCACGGCGCTGGCCAGCGCCGTGAGCTCCTCCGCCAAGATGCCCCGGGAGATGGGCGTCGAGCCGCGCAGCATCTCGAGAATCGAGCTGGGCGACTCGCCCGTCCAGTCGGCCACGTGGGCCATCAGGTCCCCCACGGGGAGGATGCACGGGATGGTGTACTTGTGGTGCAACCCCACCATCGCCTCGGTGTGGGCGTCCACCTCTCGCAGGTGCGTCGCCAGCGTCTCGTCGTCACACACGGCGAGGTCCACCGCCAGCAGGGTGGCGTGACGCTTCAACGCGGCTGGCTTGTCTACCTCGTCCCAGCGCCGCAGGTCTTCCCGCCACACCTTGTTCGCGAACGCGTCGCGGCTCGCGCGGATGCGCGCACGCATGCCGGGGTGCAGCCGCGTCAGCAGCCAGAGCACCGGGCCAGGGGGCGGCCCCTTGGCCCCCTTCGGAGCGCCGAACGCAGCGGGCTGCTGGTACCAGAAGCCGTTCACGAACTCGACCTCGAAGTGGCTGAGCAGCAACCCATAGCGCGCCGTGCCCTCGGCGAAGCCGGACATGAACGCGCGCCGAATGCCCGCGCGGCCAAAGCGCGGGATGGGCTTTGGAAAGTGGGTCCCTTCGGCCTCCCAAGGGCCGGGCCCGGGTGCGGTCCACGAAACGGTGCTGGTCTCAGTCATGGCTGCCTCGGTCGAGTCGTCCGTGCGACGAATGCAACGAGAGGGTAGCCCAAGTGTCGCGCGCGCGACGCAGAGGATTCAGCGCGGCCGGTAACGGCTGATGCCCGACCAGGTCCCTTGGTAGAGCGAGCCGTCGGGGCCGATCTCGGCCGCCGAGTACGCGGAGTTCTCGCAGCTATGGGGCAACCGCTCGATGACCTCCCGCGATGCGGCGCGCTCGAGGAACGGGAGGTAGTCCAGCACGGTGGCGCACTCCTGATCCGGCGCCGGCTCGAAGAAGGCGCTCTCCCCCGTGTCGAAGTCGATGGCCTCGAGGCCCCACACGCCGTCGCGCTGACCATGCGCGTAGATGAGGCCCGTGCGCTCGCTCATGGTGGGGATGGCGTTGGGGATGCTGGGCGCGGGGTTCGCCCAGACCACCTCGCACTCGCGCGTCACGGGGTTCCAGTCGATGCGCTCCACGCCGTAGGGTGCCTGCGCGGGGTCACCGCCCGCGAGCGCGCTGTTCAGGTTCTGCAAGATGGGCAGCTGGCCGGCGAACGCGTCGGGGTCGGCCAGCAGGTTGTTCACCACGATGGACGCGTACCCCCGCACCAGCACGCTCTGCTCCGAGAGCGAGGCCGTGGCGTCGTCGTCCCCGAAGGTCACGGGGATCTCGCAGGCGATGCGCCGGTCGCGGCCCTCGGCGATGGGCTCCCAGTCCGCTGGCACCTCGTCACGCCACATGAGCACCAGGTGCATGAGCTCCTGACCATCGGTGAAGACCACGAAGCGGTCGTCGGTGGGCGCCGTGCCCATGAGCGTCGGGGTCGAGCCCGACCCCGCGCCGAGGCGCACGCCCACTTGGCCCGAGCCGGCCTGGTAGGCCGCGCGCCAGCCCAGCGAGAGCGCCGCGCCGTCCCAGTCGAAGCGGTACATGGCCGCGCTGGTCACCACGTAGATGCCGCCGCTCTCGTCGGCCGCGATGCTGTTGGAGGTCTCCTCGAGCGTGGCTGCGCCGTCGTCGCACGAGGCCGCGTCGTTGATGGCGTACGCGACCACGTTCTCCGGGAGCATCTGCGCGGGCTGGCGGGGCAGGGTGGCCACCACCCCGCGCGCCGTGGCCACGGCGATGCGTCCGTCGTAGGTCATGGTGATGCCCACGATGGTGTCACCCGCGCCGCACAGAAGCGCGTCCGGAAGGGTGAAGCGTGTCACGAGCCCGATGCGCGAGCGGCGATCCCCCGGCACCTCGTCCGCGAACACCTCCACCGCGCGGCCCCGCGCGACGATGAAGTGGTCGTCCACGTCCACCAGGCTGTAGGCACCCGAGACCCCGAGCGGGGCGGGTGGGGCGTCGGGCTCACGCTCACGCGGCACGTACTCGTCGAGGATCTCCAGCGTCTCGGCGTCCAGCTTCACGACGGTGGCGAGGCTGCTCACTGGGGAGGACCACACCGCGCGCCCCCCGTCGGCGTACTGGCCCGTAAAGCCGAGCACCACGGGCACGCCGGTCACGTACACGTGCTGCTTGTCGAGGCGCTGGCCCCGCCGCGGTCCCTCCAGCGGCGATGACCCCTGCGCGTAGCTCGAGCGGTGTGCGCCGGCCCAGGGACCATCGGCGAGAGCTGGGTTGCACGGAGGCTCACTCGGCAGCGACTCGGGGCAGGTGTTGCCCGGCGCGCCGCCGCGGACACGCCCGTCCACGTCCGAGCCGCACGCCACCACCAAGAGAACCACCCACAGGTGCGCGCCCGAGACCACCCGAAGCCGGGTCGACCACTTCTGATGTCGCATGCCATCACTTTAGCGAAGGCACGCCGAGACATCAATACCCAAGGCGAAGCGCGCCCTGATGTACGGTGTGCCGATGACTCGCAGCGCCCGCGTCTACGGAGGCCAAACCGCCGAGCAGCGACACACCGAGCGACGCAAGCAGCTGATCGAGGCGGCGCTGCGGATCTGGTCGGAGGAAGGCTGGACCGCGGTGACCATGCGTCGCGTGTGCTCCGTGGCTCGGCTCACGGACCGGTACTTCTACGAGAGCTTCGCCGACCGCGAGGCGCTGCTGGCAGCCGCCTGGGACTTCCTTCGGCAGGACACCCTCCAGGTGATCATGACCGCTACGTTCGCCGAGCCCGAGGCCACTGCAGCCGAGCGCCTTGAGGTGGCCATCGGGGCGTTCGTCGACAGCTTCGAGTCCAACCCCGACCGCATGCGCATCCTCTTCGCCGAACACTCCGGCAGCGAGGCGCTGGAGCGACTCATGCGCGACACCGTGATCCAGTTTACGGACCTGTTCGTGACGCTGGCCCGGCCGCATCTGCGCCAGCCAGCCGACGAGCGCGGGCTGCGCATGACCACCCTGATGGCCATCGGCGGGTTCCTCGCGCTGCTGCGCGCACGTCTCGACGGCGTCATCGAGGTGAGCACCGCCGAGTTCGTCCGTCACGCGGCGACGGCGGGCGTGGACCTGGCGGCGCGCTACCTCGAGCCCGGCGCGCTCCAGCGGCGAGTCGGGCGAGCGACGTCGGCGTGACGGCTTGCCCCGGCGCGCGAACGGGAACAGAAACGCTCGCACACACGAACGTCGAGCCACGCCATGGAAGAAGAAATCGTCATCCATCCGCCTGCGCCCCTCGCCAAGCGCATCGCGCTCTTGGTCGCGGTGCTGGTCATCTCCGGGCTGGGAGTGGCGATGGCCCTGCGGCTTCAGATCGCCTTTGCCGCGGAGGCTGAGCGAACGGCTGCACGTGACGCCGCCGCAGCCGACGCGGGCGCAGCGCCCCGCGTCGCCGTCACCACACCCGTGGACGCCGAGATGGCCCCGTTGGTGGTCATCTCGGGGACGCTCCAGCCAGTCCAGTCCGCAGACCTCGGCTTCGAGTTCGCAGGTCGCATCCAGCGGGTGAGCGTAGAGCTGGGTCAGCACGTGGACGCAGGAGACGCCTTGATCACCCTCGACCGGGCTTCGGTCGCGGCGATGGCGACGCAGTCGGAGGCGGCCATCGCCGTGGCCGAAGCCAACGCGGCCATGCTCCGCGATCGGGTCGAGCTGCTGGGCAGCCTGGTCGCGGTGGGCGCCACCCCCTCACAGGATCTCACCGCCGCCGAGCGGCAGCTCAGCGTGGCGATGGCTCAGATCGAGCAAGCGCGCGCCGTCCGGCGCAGCACCGGCGTCACTGCGGCGGACCACACGTTGCGCGCTCCGTTTGCCGGGGTGGTCACCCGCGTCCCGACCGGCGTGGGCGCCGTGGTGGGGCCGGGCATCGTGCTGGTGCGCATCGAAGACCTCTCGAGCCTGCGCCTCGCCTCCACGGTGAGCCAGGCCGATCTCGCCGCGCTGCGCACCGGGATGACGGCCACCCTCGAGGCGCGCAACGGGGTCGTCGAGACGCAAGGCACGATCGCGCACCTGGTGCGGTCGCTCGACCCGTCCACCCGCCGCGCCCCCTGTGAGGCGATGTTCCCCAACGCAGACGGGGCCCTGGTGGCCAACGCGTTGGTGCGCGCCCGGGTCGTCGTCGGCGCCCCACTCCCCGCGCTCCGCATTCCGGCCACCGCTCGTCGCCCCGATGGCACGGTCCTCGTCCTCGACGGCGACGGCCGCATCGAGTCGCGTCTCGTCGAGGCTCAGTCCGACTTGGACGGCAGCTGGCTCGTGAGCTCCGGCTTGAGCCGTTCGGACCGCGTCATGGTGCGGGCCGCCGAGGGGCGCGAAGGCACGGTCGTGGTCGCCGATTCGACCCCATCGGCGAGGTAGCGCGTGACGCTCTCCGACGTCTCCATCAAGCGCCCCGTCTTCACGATCATGGTCTCCTTGGCCATCGTCGTGCTGGGCATCATGGGCCTCCTCCGGCTCGGAGTGAACCTGTTCCCGGACGTGGAGTTCCCCATCGTCACGGTGACCACGGTGTACCCCGGCGCCAGCCCCGCAGAGCTCGAGAGCCAGGTCAGCCAGCACATCGAGGACGCCATCGTGTCGGTCCCGGGCGTGAAGCACATGACCAGCTTCTCGCGCGAGTCGGTCTCGTTCATCCTCATCGAGTTCGACCTCTCTGCGGATGCCGCCGAGTCCGCCGCGTTGGTGCGCGAGCGCGTGGCTGGCGCGCGCAGGCTCCTCCCGCGAGAGGCGGAGGAGCCCACCGTGGCGCGCTTCGACGTGAACGCCACGCCCATCGCCACCTACGTGCTCGCCGGTGAGATCAGCGAGACGCATCTGCGTGACTTCGCCGAGGACACGCTCAAGCCGGCGCTCGAGACCCTCGAGGGCGTCGCCAGCATCGAGATCGTGGGCGGCCGCGAGCGGCAGGTGAACGTCCTCCTCGACCTGGATCGAATCCAGGCGCTCGGGCTGACGCCACTCTCGGTCGTCGAGCGCATCCGCAGCGAGAACCTCTCGGTGCCCGGAGGCAACTTCGACGAAGGAACGCGCCGCATCAACGTCCGCACGCTGGGCGAGTTCGAGTCCGTCGCGGAGCTCCGCGACCTGCCCATCACCACGGGCGCGGACGGCTCGATCGTGCGCCTAGGGGACTTGGCCGATGTCGAGGACGCCTTCGCGGATCTGAGCGAGGTGGTCCGCGCCAACGGCGAAGCCGCCATCATCTTCAACGTCTTCAAGACCTCCGGGGGCAACACGGTGGAGGTGTCGGCCACCGTGCGTGAGCACCTCGCGGCCATGACGCTCCCGTCGGGGATGGAGACGCGCCTGATCATCGATCAGTCGGAGTACGTCCTCGAGAACATCCACGAGGTGCAGATCTCCCTCTGGTTCGGAGGCGCGATGGCGATCCTCGTCATCCTGCTGTTCCTGCTGGACCTGCGCAGCACCTTCATCAGCGCGCTGGCCCTGCCCACCTCGGTGCTCGGCTCCTTCTTCCTGATGTGGCTGCTGGACTTCACGCTGAACATGATGAGCCTCCTCGGGCTCTCGCTCGCCATCGGCCTCTTGATCGACGACTCGATCGTGGTGCGCGAGAACATCATGAAGCACCTCGAGCGAGGGGCTGACCCGAAGACCGCCGCGAGCCAGGGCACCAAGGAGATCACCCTCGCGGTCCTCGCCACCACCGCGACGCTCTGCGCCGTCTTCGTGCCGGTGGCGTTCACTGGCGGCGTCGTCGGGCAGTTCTTCCGCGAGTTCGGGCTCACCATCGCGGGCGCCACGGTCATCTCGGCCTACGTGGCGTTCACCCTCGATCCGATGCTCTCGGCCTACCTGGCCAAGACCAAGAAGCACGGTGAGCAGCGCGAGTCCAGCATCTGGGACTTCATCGTGAAGCCCCTCACGCGCTTCTACGACACGCTCGACAGCCTCTACCACGCGTTCCTCGCGTGGGTGTTGAAGAGCCGCGTCTCCATGGGCGTGGCGCTGCTGTTCGCGTTCGGCGTCGCGTTCTCGTCCTGCGCGCTCGTCCCCTTGATGGGCAGCGAGTTCACGGCGCCCGAGGATCGCGGGCAGTTCAACATCGACATCGAGCTCCCCGCCGGCACCCGCCTCGAGGAGGCCTCGCGCCTGTCGCTCCCCGCCGAGCGGGAGCTCGTCGCCGACCCGAACATGGTCACGCTCTACAGCCGAGTGGGATCGGGTGGGCGGTCGAACCTCATCACGTGGCGTGTGGTGGCGGTTCCGAAGAACGAGCGCGAGGCCACCCAGAACGACCTGAAGGCTCAGGTCCGAGCGCTCATCCTGCGACACATCCCGGGGGCCGAGATCTCCATCTCCGATCCGGGCATCGTGGAGGGCGGCCGTGACTACCCCATCCAGATCGCCGTCATGGGCGACGACCTGGAGCAAGTGGCCGTCACCGCGAACCACTTCGCGGACGTGCTTCGTCGCACCCCCGGCGCCATCGACGTGGACGTGCAGCACTCACCCGGCGCGCCCGAGCTGGACGTCCGTGTCGACCGGGACCTCGCCTCGCAGCTCCACATTCCCTTGGCGCTGGTAGCGAGCACCGTCCGCGCCTCGATCGAAGGCGAGGTCGCGGGCCTCTACCACGATGACGACGACGACATCGACATCCGAGTCCGCCTGCGCGAGGCCGATCGAGCCAACGCGCGCCAAGTGGGGGGCCTGCGCATCCCCACCACCGGGGGGTTCATTCCCCTCACGGACATCGCCACCGTCGAGCGCGGCGAGGGGCCGGCCGAGATCCAGCGCTTCGACCGCCGACGCGTCGTCATGGTCACAGGATCGTCGGCGGGGCGCGCCGTGGGCGACGTGGTCACCGAGTTCGAGGCCGTCATCGGCGCCGAGACCTTGCCGGTGGGAGTGGACTACCTGATGCGCGGCCAGGTCGAGCAGATGAACGAGTCGAACGAGAACATGATGCTGGCCATGCTCCTCGGCCTGGTGTTCGTCTATCTGGTGCTGGCGTCGCAGTTCGAGTCCTTCATCCACCCCATCTCGATCATGATGTCGATCCCCATGGCGTTCGTGGGCGCCTTCATCGCGCTGTTTCTCCAGGGCAGCTCCATGTCCATGGGCGCGACCATCGGGCTCATCCTTTTGATGGGCCTGGTGACGAAGAACGGCATCCTCCTGGTGGACCACGCCGTCACCAAGGTGCGCGACGAGGGGTGGACGCCCCACGAGGCCATCCTCCACGCGGGCCCCGCCCGAATGCGACCCATCCTCATGACCAGCGCGGCCATGGTGCTCGGCATGCTGCCCACGGCCGTCGGCGACGGTCCGGGATCGGAGTTCCGGGGGCCAATGGCCATGGGCGTCATTGGGGGGGTGATCAGCTCCACGCTGCTCACCCTGATCGTGGTGCCGATCTTCTATCTGTTGCTCGAGTGGGTCAGCCGAAGCGCGCGCCACCTGTGGGTGCGCTGGATCCTGGGCAAGAGCCTCGAAGAGCGCCGCCTGGTGCACCGCAAGTCGAGCGCCGAGGCGGAGCCCGTCGAGACCGTGGGCTCCGCCGCGGAAGAGTAGGGCCCAACTCCCGGCTTCAGCCTTCCTCCGCCGGAGGACGAGCACCGGTGAAGCGCCGATGCAGTCGCTCCACAGGAACCCCCACGAACACGATGAGCAGCGCAACTCCGGTGCTGCTCGTCACGTCACGCATCGCTCCGGCCATCGTGCATGCAGCGCCCACGAGGAAGACGGCGGGCACCAGCGGGTAGAGCGGCACACGGAAAGGGCGATGCAGCTCGGGCTCGAGTCGTCGCAGCCGAATCACCGCCGCGACTCCCAGCATGTAGAAGGGGAACAGCCCCACCACGAACGCGTTCGTGAGCTGCTCGAAGGACTGCACCAACACGTAGAGCACGCCGAGGATCGCGCTGATGAGCACGGCGCGGCGCGGGACTCCCGAGCTCGCCTCCACACGGCCGAGCGACTCGAAGAACACCCCGTCGGCGGCCATGGCCACGAGGACACGCGGGCCGGTGAGCAGGGTGGACATGCTCGCGCCGAGGCACGCCAGGAACACCAGCGCGGCGAGGGTCTGCAGGCCGATGGGGCCGAGGGTGGCGGTGGCGAGGTTGGCCGCGACCATGTGCTCCCCCACCGTGGAGCGCGTGACGCCCTCGAAGCCGAGGACCCGCGCATACGCAGCGTTCACCGCGAGGTACACGAGGGTGGTCGCCAGCGTGCCGATGACGAAGGCGCGCGGCAGCGTGCGGGTGGGGTCCTTCACCTCGCCGGCCAGCGAGGAGAGGTCCGACCAGCCGTCGTAGGCCCACATCACAGCCACGAGCGCCGCGAAGACACCGCCCGCGCTGAGGCTTGAAGCAACGGGGTCGGTGGACGCGGGCCACTCTGTGAAGGACAGCGGGCCCGCCGCCAGCGTGAGCCCGACCACCCCGAGGGCGAGCACGCCGACGTACTTCACCCCGGTGACCACCGCTTGCTGGAGCGCCGAGACGCGAACACCGGCGAGGTTCACCGCCGCGCAGACGACGATGACCGTGATGGCGACCGCGTCCAAGTTGGCGGGGGTCGAGGGCAGCCCGACGAGCGCCACCAAGGCTTCGGCGGCGAGCTCCGCGAAGCTCCCCAGCGCGCTCGGGATCAGCAGCACGAGCCTTGTGTAGCCGAGCAGGAAGGCCGGCGTCTCGCCGAACGCCCGCCGGATGTACTCGTAGAGTCCGCCCGTGCGAGGCATCGCCGCCGCGAGCTCGGCGAGCGAGAGCGCCCCCGCGAGCGCGATCACGCCACCCGCGACCCACACGAGCATCATCGCCTCGATGGACCCGACGAGCCGCGCGATGGGCGCCGACTTTTTGAAGATGCCGGTCCCGATCATGGCGTTCACGCCCACGAGCGTCCCCGCGACGAGCCCAATCTCGCGCCGGAGGGCGGCTTCGGTCCGGACACGGCGGCCTTGGGCATCGCTCACGCGGCCGAGACTACGTCGAGGAGCGGAGCGTTCGCCACCACGGTGCGGGACCCCGTGTCTGGTACGATGGCGGCGTGCTCACCCACCGACGACGCTCCGCGCGGAGGCTCGTCCTCGCGCTCTCCACGTTCCTGCTGGCCGCCTGTGGTGGCGACGGCGGCACCAGCACCCCTGCCGTCACCCCTCCGCCGGCGAGCGTGTTGGTGCCTCAGGTCGGGCCAGGGCCGCGGCTGCAGAGCTACGGTTGGATCCACGGTGGCCCGCTCGCCTACGTCACCACGGAAGGCACGTTCTGGATCTGGGACACGGCGGCCAACCGCATCCTCTACCTGCGCGCCTTCTCGACGGAGTCCCTGAGTGCCTTCTCGACGGAGTCCCGGCGCGTCTTCGTCGGCCCCACCAGCGTTCGCTTCGGCGCCACGCTCGTCTCGCTCACCACGGGCGAGGAGGTGGCGCTGACGCACCCCGAGGGCAGCGTGCTCGCCCCCTCGCTCGACCGCAGCGCCGAGGTCTTGGTCGACGAGCGACGTGAGCTGGTCCTGTATTCGCTCGAGGGCGAGACCGCGCGCGTCGGGGTCAGCGACGTGTCCTTGGCGTTCGCCCCGGACGGTCGGCACATCGCGACATGCTCGCGGGAGGGGATCCAGCTCCGACGCACGGACGGTGGCGCGTGGGTCCGTGGGTGGGATGGCAGCGCGGACGGCGGCTGCCGGTTCGTGAACGAGCGGCTCATCGTCGCCTACCACGACGAGTACGTGGTCCACACCGGCGGCAGCTCGACGGCCACGCTGCTCGACGCGTCGACGCTCCGCCCGCTCGGCGCACCGCTGCGCGACGCGACTCATGTCGTCGCGTCACCCGATGGCTCTCGTCTCGCGATGATCGTCCGCGGCCAGCTCGTGATCGTCGATACGGCGACACAGCGCGAGAGCGCCCGTCCTGGGGTCCAAGCCACGCTGGAGCTGGTGACGGTGGGGGACACGGTGGTGACCGATCCCCGCGAGCCCACGGCCACTCAGGTGTCGCTCACCACGGGCGAAGTCCTGCAGCGCGGCGGCCCCATCGACACCCGCGCGCTCCGCGCCGACGGCACGCGACTCGCGCTCGTTGGCAACGGAGACGCGGCGCGGCTCTCGGTGGTCTCTCCAACCGGCGCGCCGCTGGTGCGGCTCGACCTGCCTGCTCTCGCTGAGCTCGGCGTCGAGGCGCCGCCGACGTGGTCTCCCGCCATGCGGGGCCTCACGGAGCGCGACGCGGTGCTCGTGGCCTACCTGGGGGAGACCACTTTCACGTTCGATGCTGCGTTGGTCGCGCGCCCGGTCGCGAGCTGCCGGCCAAGGCCCCCCGTGCCCAGCGCCGTCCCCGAGCCTGTGTACGGCCGCAGGGAGTTCGCGCTGGAGCGGGTGATTCATTCCGCATTCGTCCCGACCGAGGACGGGCGCGCGTTCCTGCTCTCGACGGACTGCATCGGTCGGAATGGTGCCGCGGCGGTGCGGGGGCCGTTCGACCCATACGCCATCTCCGGCGATCACCGCAGCTTCGTCTCGATCGAGAGCGGCGCCATCGTCGTTCGTGGCGTGGACGGAAGCGCGCGCGCCACGCTCGCGCTGGAAGCGGGAGAGGAGCCTCCCTGCGAGAGCGCGACCTGCGGTATGCCCATCGAGCTCTCTCACGATGGTGCGTGGGTGGCGGTGGCCCGCGACGCCGAGCTCCGGCTGTTCGATGCATCGACAGGTGTCGGGGTGGGCCGCGCGCGCGTGTCGCCGCGCACGCGTCAGCTCGCGTTCGCGCCGGACGGAACCTGGCTGGTGCACGTGGGCGCCGATGGGCGACGCACGCGCTTCGACGTGCCTGGTCTCCGCCCGCTGGCACGGTGGGCCGGACCGCCGGACCCGTATGGCCAGGGTCCAGTGGTGTTCCTGACGGCCGACGCCGTGGTCGACGGGAACGTCTCCCGTTCCCTCTCGGGAACGCCCATCGCTGGCCCGTGGCCAGACCTGACGGACGCATCGCGAATGAGTTTGGTCGCGGGCCATCTGGTGCGCGCGACCTACGGCCACGCGTTGGCTCCCCCTGGCGCCCCGCGGCCCGAGGTCCGCCGCACCGACATCGCGTCGCTGCCAGGGCTCGAGGTGGTCTCGGAGCTCGCCGGAGCGTGGGCGGCCGCCACACCGACGGACGTCTTCAGCTGCGACGAGAGCGCCGACATCCTGACTTGGACGAGCCTGTCAGGGCCCCCGAGGAGCCGCGTGATCGAAGGAGGGTGCCCGACGCTCGGGGTCGTCGCGCTCGGGACCACGGCTCTCGCGATCCGCGATGGCGACCTCGGCATCCGCCTCGTGCGGCGCTCCGACGGCGCCATGCGGCGCGTCATCGCCGTGACGTCCGGTGCCGGGATCCGCCTGGTACCGCTCGACGGGGGCGGAGACCGCAGGGGTGTGGAGTTCTCCCTGCGGAGACCGCGAGTGGAATCCGAGGGGATGATTGCAGCCCCGGCGACCGAAGGCTCGCTCGAAGCCTGGCTCGCGGCAGGCGCGGAAGCCCCGTAGAACCGCTACAGTCACGGGTCCCCGAGAACATCTCGGAAAGGAGCTGACATGTACGGATCTCACGCCACGCTGAACCTCGATTTTCCCGACGCGGTTCGCAAGGTCATCGACGCCCTGAAGCAAGAGGGGTTCGGCGTCCTGAGCGACCTCGACATCCAGGCGACCATGAAGGAGAAGCTCGGGGCTGACATGCGGCCGTACCGGATCCTCGGGGCCTGCAACCCGCCGTTGGCTCACAAGGCCATGAGCGCCGAGCCGGACATCGGCTTGCTGCTGCCGTGCAACGTGGTGGTGCGACAGGAGGAAAGTGGACTCGTCACGGTCGCCTTCATCGACCCGCAGACGATGGTCGCTCTCACGGACAACCCACAGGTCCGCGAGGTGGCGGACGACGCGAGTGCACGGCTGCAGCGCGCGCGCGAGCGGCTGACGGCCGACCTGGGCTGAACCACCCCGTGGTCAACCTTGGCGGAACCCAGGCTCCGCGCCCCTCCCGTCAGGGCTCGGAGACACGCAGGTTGACGTTCCCGCGGGCGCGGTGGCTCGCCATCCGCGCCACGGCCTCGCCGGCCTCCGCGAGCGGGTAGACGCGGTCGAGTGTGCACCGTGTCCGACCTTCAATCAGTGCCGCGGCGATCCCCTCGAGGTTCTCGCGACACGGGTCGTGTGTGACGGTGCGGGTCCTCCCACCCGCGAATGCACTGGCGGCGAGCCACCCGAGGGGCCCGAACACCGGGTCGGGCCCGACGCTGTTGGGGACGAGCACGCCTCCCGCCGCGAGCACCGCCAGCTGCCGCCGGACACCGTGGTTGGCGACGTTGTCGAGGATCACGTCGAAGCGGGCCTCGCCCCGGGTGTAGTCCGTCACCTCGTAGTCGAGCACCTCGTCGGCACCCAGCGCGCGCACGAGGTCTGCGTTGCGCGCCGAGCACACGGCGGTGACATGCGCGCCCGCCGCCTTCGCGAGCGGCACCGCGAACGTGCCGATACCGCCAGAGGCGCCGTTCACCAGCACACGGTGGCCGGTGCGCACCGGCGCGACGTCGCGGAAGGCCTGGAGTGCGACGACCCCGGACATGACGGCCGCCGCCGCGTCGTCGAAGGAGAGCTCCGGGGGCTTCCGCGCCACCAGCGCTGCTGGCGCCACGGTGTGGACGCGGAAGGTGCCAGGAAAACCCGCCACGAACGGGTTCGTCCCGACGCTGCCAAATACGGCGTCTCCGGGTTTCAGGTGTGATACATTTGCGCCGACTGCCTCGACGATGCCAGCGAAGTCGCTCCCGCGCACCGGGACCCTTGGCCGGGTCCAGCCGTAGAGCGGCCGGAGTAGGGCGGGGTGGCCGAGCGTACACAGCCAGTCGGGCGTGTTCACGGCCGCAGAGACGACCCGGACCAGCACGTCGCCGGGACCGTAGGTGGGGGTGGGGAGCTCAGCGGGCCGGAGAACGGCTTCGGGAGCGCCGAAAGCTGCCTGGATGATCGCGTTCATGTCCGGACCGTAGCCGTGCACATCCGTGCGGGCACCGCTTGTTCTCGTGATGCGGGCGTGCGATTCTGCACGCATGGACTGGGACGAGCTGCGGTACACCCTCGCGGTCGCCCGCACGGGCAACCTCACCGGGGCAGCGGTCGCGCTCGGGGTCACACGCACCACGGTCGGTCGACGGCTCGCCGCCGCCGAGGCGCGGCTGGGGGTGAGGCTCTTCGACCGCACGCCCGACGGGCTCGTCGCCACGGCGGCCGGGGCCGAGCTCGTCGCGGCGGCCGAGGCGGTCGAGGGCGAGGTGAACGCTGCAGAAGGTCGGTTGCTCGGGCGGGACGCCGAGCTGCAGGGGAGCCTGCGCGTGTCGACCCTCGACGTGCTCTGGCTCGGCTTCACCGACGTGTTCGCCACGTTCGTCGCGCGCTACCCGAGCGTGGTGCTGGACGTGCAGATCTCCAACGCGTTCGCGTCCCTCCGCCGTCGGGAGGCGGACGTCGCGCTCCGCTTGTCGAACGACCCCGGCGACGGGCTCCACGGGCGCCGCGTCGGTGAGATGCACTTCGCGGTGTACGCGGCGCGCGCGCTCGTCGAGCGGGTGGGGGCCGACGCGCCGCTGCAGGGCTACCCCTGGATCAGCAACGACGAGCGGAGCCCCACGCCCTGGCTGGACGCCTGGCTCGCGCGCCACGCCCCGGGGGCACGTGTCGCGTTCCGAACCGATGACTACGTCGTGCTCCGGCGCGCGGTCTCGGCGGGGATCGGTGTCCATTTCCTTCCCTGCTTCGAGGGGGACGGGGACCCTGGCCTCGTATGCCTGGGCAACCCCTTGAGGGAGGAGGCCCGCGGCATCTGGGCGCTCACGCTCCCCGAGCTGCGGACGAACCGACGTGTGCGCGCGTTCCTCGACCACTGCGCGGAAGAGTTCGGGCGGCACCGTGCCGCCCTGATGGGGAACGCCGCCGACCCGAGCTGCGCGTCGCTGACAACCGCGTGAGGGACGGCTACCGTCGGGCATGGCGACCTCCAAGAAGCAGACGACCAAGAAGGATCCACTCGAGCGTGAGCTCGCACAGCTGCGCGGCATACGTGCTCCCGTGGTGACGATGGAGCCGCTTGATGCGGCCGGATCCGACGAGCGGCTTCGCGCGGGGTGGCTGGCTCGGTGCCCCATGTTCGAGAAGGGACTTGACCGCGCGAGCGAGGGCGGGCGAGCGCTGTTCGCTCGCGCCAAGGCATTCGCCGATTCGGGGATGCCCCTCGGTCCGCGGCCAGCGGACGAGCAAGCCGCGTTCTTCACCATCGCGGCCGGCGCCGCCATACAGAACGCGCCGCGCTGGCCCGACTTCATCGATCGCTGGCTCGCGAGCGGGGGGCTGGCTTACGCCATCGAGGTCGCACTGCAGCTCCCGGTCGCCCGACACCACTCGCCGAACACGGAGGTGGCGCTGCTCCCCGGGGTCACCGACCTCTACACGTATTGGGTGCTCGCTGCGCTGCGTCCGCACCTTTCTGCGCTCCCCGAAGACGAGCGAGCCGCCGTCCGCGCGAAAGTGGCGCCGCTCACGGCCACGAGCACGCCCGCCGCGCTCGCCGCGCTCGCGCTCCTCTTCAGCGATCCCGGGGTTCGCGAAGGAAGCCGTCACCCGCGCCGACGACGAACAGATCGACTACCGCGACCCGTGGCCCGTCGCGTTCTTGGACGTGGTGCTCGACGGGAACGACTTCGCGCACCTGCTCTCGCGCGGCGGCGCCAGTTTCCAGTTCTATGGCGCTGGCTACGTGCTCGGCGCGCGGGGCCGCGTGCCCGACACCGCCATCGCCGATGCCCTGATCCGGTTCTTTGCGGCAGCCATGGCGGAACCTCGCCGCATCCGCGACACCTACGCCACTCGCTTCGCGGCGGTCGCGTGCACCATCCCGGATCCGCGCCTCGCGTGGCTCTTCACCGAGCACGGCAAGCACAAGTGGCTCAAGAAGCACGCGCCGTTCTACTTCGCGCGCCATCCCGACGTGGCGCCCGAGAGGCCGAGTGACGACGCGCTGTCGGCTCGCCTCGTCCCTTCGGAGCCGCGCAAACGCCCGTCCGGATACAGCCGAGCCGAGCTCGCGGCGCTGACGCCAGCCGAACGCGAGGCCAAGCTACTCGAATCGTTTTCGCGTTCGAACACGAACCTGCAGGTCGTCGGTCACCTGGGGGCCATGCTCGTGCTCGACGTCCTCGCGGATCATCCCATCCCAGCAGTCGCGGTGGCGCTCCACGAGCAGATTCACTCGCCCGACTTCTCGACGCAGATGCCGAAGCCCGGCTTCCACAAGGAGATCCGGGCCGACCTGGCGGCGCTCGCGAAGAAACACCCCGACATGGAGAAGGCCATCCTGGCGGCCAAGAAGGGCAAGAAGTAGCCACGGTGACGCTCGTGTTACCTCTGCGCACCATGGACCAGCACCTCCTTCTGTCTCGTGTCGCTCGGCTCACGCTGGTAAGCATCGCACTCCTCCTGGGGTGCGCCCACGAGAGCGTACCTGCAGCCACGACGCCACCGACTACCGAAGCGGAGCCCGAGACCACCGAGGCGGATACGGACACCACCGCGGTTGACGCGACGGACGAACCCGCTGCCACCGTGGCCGAGGTCGAGCCCGCGCCGACCCCGGAGCCTGTCGAGGAGCCCCCGCCGCCGGAGCCTGTCGACATGACCCCCGCAGCCGCCCCGGCGTTGTGCGCTTCGCTGGTGGAGCCCGGGACCCTTCGGCGCGCCGCGTTCAAGCGCGGCGGTGTCACGCTGCACAACGACTGGCGCGCGGATGTGCTCGAGTGCGCGTTCAGAGCCGAGATCGGCGTGGAGGTCTCCGCCTACCTCGTGCTCCGCTCGGCGAGCGCGGCGCCGTTCGCCCCCGCACCGCAGGTACTCGGCTCGTCGTACGACATCCCGGGCATGAGCGTGTCCTATCGGCTCGGCCCGATCGAGCGGACCTCCACGGGCATTCGCATTCGCGTGACGGACACGGAGACCATCTACCCGGACACCGGCTACCCCGGCTCCGGTCGCGCCGACGTGACCCGCTCGCAGCTCGTCGTCACGTGCACGTTGGACGCGGAGTTCGGTGCGTACGACTGCGAGCGTGAGGAGGCGCTGAACGGGGCCTGACAGCCGCAAGCGGCCGTGTGGCGAACCCCGCCCGCTGCATCTCCCCCGCCGCAGGAATAAGGCTCGAATAAGACCTGCATGGCACGCGGGCACCTACCTTCGCGTCATGAGCGACCTCGAACCCTCCGTGCGCGAAGCGGCGAACCGATACCTACGAACGGGTGAGCACGTCCAGGGCGTGGGGGCGGTGTCACGCGCCGTCCCAGCGCTGGCGGCCTCCGTGAGCCTGCTTCGTTCCATCTACCTGGAGCACTTCCTGGTGGTGGCGACCAACGAGCGCCTGCTCTTCTTTCCGACGAACGTCGGATTGCTCGGCGGCGTGAGCGCGCCCACCAAGGCTCCCTTTGCGCTGCCGTACACGGACCTCGCGCGCCTCGAACCCTGCAGAACACTGGTGATCGGCGCCTCAGCCATGCGCTTCACGCTTCGTGCAGGCCTCCAGCACGAGTTCACCTACCGTGCGACGGTGCCCAACCTCGCGTCGCACGCAGCCTTCGGGGCGGGCTTCCCAGGGTGGCTGGCTCCGCTGATCGAGAGCGGCGCGTTCGCTGCTCGAGGCGCCGCAGACCCTGCCTCGACCCCCGCGTTGGCAGCGCTGCCGGGGCGTCCGATGGTCGGCGCGTGGCTGTTGTTGCTCGCTGGCGGCTTTGCGCTCTTCGCAGGCCTGATGATGTCGCTCATGGCGGTGGCGAGCGGCTTGACCGAAGGCCTGCTCGCCATGCTTCCAGTTCTGCTCCTCGGAGCGGCCGCCATGGCGGGTGGGATGCACCTGCGTCGTCAGCGCGCGGCCCAGCTGGGCGAGACCGTGGTCCCGCTGGCGGAGCTCTTTCGGCAGAACAAGAAGGTCTATGTGCGTCGGGCGCTCATGGTCGGCCTGCCGCTCTCGTTTCTCTGCATCGTCGGGATGATCGTGTCCTTCGTTCAAGCCAGGAACCGCGCCCAGTCCGACGCGGACTTCGCCGACCTGCGGGCAGCAGGCGAGGCCAGGGTCGCCGCCGCCCAGGCCCAGGTCGCTGCACAACCCGCGCTGAGCGCCACGGCGCCGGCAGCCGCCCAGGATCTCCCATCCGAGATCCCGATCACCGGCACACTGCTGACCGAGGCGAGCGCCCGCACGCGGCTGGAGGGCTTCGGGTTTCGAGTGACCGCCGCGCCTGCTCCTACGACGCCAGGGCGCGCCTGGTCCTTGGTGGCGACGGGCAGCGCGGGGCAGGTGCTCACGTACACGGCTCTGACGACCGCACCTTCCCAGGACCAAGCGGGCGCGGTGTTCACGCGCAGTCGGCGCGCCGACGGTGTGGTGCTCGTGAGTGGCCCCGACGCAGCGTTGCGCAGCCGCATCGCCCAGCGGGTGGGCGCCGATGCACAAGCGTGCCTGGGCTTTGGGAATGAGCGTTGCTGGGCGGAGCTCGGCGGCACCGCAGGGACCGTGCTCGCCGCGGGCATGCCGCTTCAGATCGGCGCTGCGAGGTACCAAGTCACATGGGACGTGAAGCCGACGTCCACCTCCTGCGCCACCAACGAGACGGGCATGCTGTGTGTCGCGGTAGACCTCAGTGGCGCCTCGATGGACAGCTACGCACGGATGCAGAACCAGAACCCCTGGACTCGCTGGGCGTTGAGCGCGCTCTCACACCCCTGAGCTGCCGCTCCGGCATGACCGAGCCGCGCGAAAGACGTTCGCGGTGTGCGTTGTGCTCGCTCACGAATGTCCGCTGAACGGGGGTCCGTTCGCGCACAGCCCGGCCGAGGTCGAAGCGCTCATCGCCAGCGCGGGCTTCACCGCACCGGCCTAGAGAGCGCGAATGCCCCGATCCCGGACGCTTGCCGCTGAGCCAACCGCGATGCCCGAGGTCAGGCGAGCAGCACGATGCGCGCCTCGAACGTTTCGTTCGCACACGTCAACGCCAGAGCACGCGTACGGGCGCCATCGAGGATGACCAAGCGACCATGGCCCGCCTTCGCCCACACGCGCGCGAGCACCGCTGGCGTCTCCGCGTAGACCGCCAGGCTGGCGACGTACGGCGCACCCCCGAGCGATACTTCGTACGGCCCCAGCTCACCCGGCATCCGATGGTCGTCGAGTGCGGGAGCGGTGGTGCGCCAGCGCTCGAACGCATCGGCGAACCAGGTGTCGCGACGCTGAGGAGGCGAGGACGCTGGGAGCGTCGTGAACACGGGCGCGAGGAAGAGCTCGTCGGTCCGCAGAGAGATTCGGGCGGGGGGATGCGCAACACGGAGGAGCCCGGCAACATCGGATAGCGCCGAATCCAGCCGCTCGCGGTCCGCACGGAGCGCCAGGACATCCGTGGTTCGATGAGCGAGCGCCAGCAAGTCCGGGATGCCAACGACCCCCAAGACCATCACCAGTCGGCTTCCGTCCTCGGAGAGCAGCAACGCCATGTCCACATGCGTCGCCCACACGCGCGCCAACCAGCGGGGGTCGGATCCCGGCGCGATGTACATCCACTCGGCGCTAGGCTGGTCGAACATTGCGTAGTAGCGCTCGGAGGGCCCGAGCGTCTCCAGTTGCTCGTTCAGCCAGGCCGCGCGGGCGTCGTCGGACCTCACGCGTGGGAGGCGCGACGTCACCGAGTCGCCGTAGAAGACGTAGAGCTCCGCCAGGAGTGTGGGAGCCGCGACACCGCCGGGTGCCAACGGAGCGGCCTCCAGTACCGGCACGCCAGCGTTCGCGAGGGCACGGAGCGAGGGCGTCATGGCTGGGTGGTAGCCACCCGAGGGATGGACCGTCAAGCGCTCAGGGGGCACGAATCGCCGGCCCCGAAGGCGACGCCGCGACCCAGTCGCATCCCTCCGTCTCCACGCACTGTACCAGCGCGAGCGACGCGCACGGGGTCACGGTCCCGACGCACTGCGGCTCGGCCTCGCACGTGGTGCCGTTGCATTCGAAGGTGGTGCCGCCGCCGCTCGTGTCGAAGTAGCAGTCCGTGTTGGAGGTGCATGGATCGCCCTCCATCCCGGGGTGACAGAGGTCGGCTGGCCCACACGCGAACTGGCAGTCGGCGCGACCATGCTCACGTGATAGCGTCGCATTCGTGGCGAAAGCGACTCCTCGAGCCGACCCGCGGGACATCGTCAGTTTCCTCCCGGCGGCGCTCGCGCACTGGATGGAGGAGACGCGTTCCCAGCCTCTCGAGCCGGAGATGCGGGTCCGTCGGGTCGCGGTCCTCTTCGGGGACATCGCGGGCTTTACGAAGCTGGGCGAGAAGCTGGCCGCTCAGGGAAATCGCGGCGCCGAGGAGCTCTCGCGCGTACTCGAGGCCTACCTCGGGCGGCTGGTCAGCATCGTGGCCCTCCACGGGGGCGAGATCGTGCGATTCGCGGGGGATGCGCCCATCGTGCTGTGGTCGGGCGACGATTCGCTCGAAGCAGCCACCCGCCGCGCGGCCCAGTGCGCGCTCGACCTGCAGGCCCAGCTGCACGACCATGTCGTGACCGAGGGTTCAGCGCTCGGGCTCCGGATTGGTGTTTCCGCCGGCACCGTCACCGAAGCCATCGTCGGAGGCGGACAGGGCCGCTGGGAGTACGTGGTTCTCGGCAGGCCCATCGTGGAGGCGGGCGCAGCCCAGTCGGGTGCCGCCCTCGGACAGGTGGTGGCCACCGCGGCCGCGTGGCAGTGGCTCGAGGCTTCCTGCCAGCGCGAGCAGGCCCGTGTCTTGGCCGTTCGCGACCCTCTCCCACTCGAACCTCTGATCTATCCCCAGCTCTCCCCGGAAGCGACACGACGCGCGGCCGCTTTTGTCTCGCGCGCGCTGACCGCCCGCCTCGAGGCGGGTCACGCCGACTGGCTGCCAGAGCTCCGACGCGTCAGCGTCCTCTTCGTGTCGCTCGAGGGGCTCGACGAAAGCGGGCCGGACGCGCTGGACCGGCTGCAGGCCGCGACCCGCGTGCTGCAGGCGGCCGTCTACCAGTTGGACGGGAGCGTCAACCAGTTCCTCGTGGACGACAAGGGCACGGTGCTGTTGGCGGTGTGGGGCGTGCCCACGCGGACGCATGAGGACGATCCGGCCAGAGCCGTCCTGGCTGGCCGCCAGATCCTGGCCGGGCTGCGCTCCCTGGGCATGAAGGCCTCCGCTGGTGTATCGACCGGGCGCGTGTTCTGTGGCTTCCGGGGAGGCGCGGCGCGGCGCGACTATGCGGTGATGGGCGCGACCGTGAACCTCGCCGCACGGCTCATGGGGCTCGGGGACGGGTCGGTCATGACCGATGAGACGACCGCCAACGCGGCTGCGTCCCGGCTCGCCTTCGAGGCCCTCCCGGCGAAGCAGATCAAAGGCAAGCATCAGCCGGTGATTCCCTATCGCGCGCTGACCACGGTCGTCCGCGCGGAGGTGCACCCGGCGACGCCGGTCTTCGGCCGGCGGGCGGAGCAGGAGATCCTGAACCGGGCCCTCTTCGGGCTTACCCAGCGACGCGGGTCCGTCGTCGTGCTGGAAGGGGAGGCCGGCATCGGCAAGTCGTGCCTCACGCTGGCGTTCGAGCGCGACGCGCGGGCGCAGGGCGTCCAGATCCTCCACGGCGCCACCGACGGGATGGAGCATGCCACCCCGTATTTTGCATGGCGGGCGGTTGTGGCCGGGCTGTTCGGGCTCGCGGATACCGACGAACTGCCGCGCCGGCGTGAGGTGGTCCTGCAGCGACTGCAGCAGGAGCCGGCGTGGACGCCGCTCGCGGCCTTCCTGAATCCATTCCTCGGGACGGACTTCGCGGATTCCGAGCTCACGGCGAGCATGCAATCGGAGGGACGATCCCAGGGTACCCAGAACCTGGTCTTGGGGCTGCTGCTGAAGGCTTCGGCCGCGCGGCCGACGCTCCTGATCGTCGACGACCTGCACAGGCTCGACTCGAGCTCGTGGGAGCTCTTGCGCCTGCTCGTGGTCGACGGCCTGCCCCTGCTGCTGCTGGTGACCACGCGGCCTCTCGCGCAAGGTCCCAACACCGCGTACGAGGTGCTCGTGCGCGCAGCGGGGACGGGACACCTGGTCCTCGGGCCCTTGTCGCCGGACGGAACGTTCGAGCTCGTGTGCCACCGCCTCGGGGTTCGCCGGCTCTCCCCGCCCATCGAGCGCTTTCTCACCGAGAAGGCCGAGGGACACCCGTTCTTCAGCGAAGAGATTGCCTGCGTCCTGCGCGACACTGGGCTCCTCGTCATCGAAGGCGACGAGGCCCAGCTCGCGCCGCACGCAGGGGATCTCTTCGCCCTCGGGCTGCCATCGACTCTGGAAGGGATCATCGGCAGCCGCATCGACCGGCTGACGCAGGCGCAGCAGCTCACCCTCAAGGCGGCGAGCGTGATCGGCCGTGCCTTCACCCACTTCCTGCTACGGGCCGTGCATCCCATCGCAGGGGAGCGGGCCCTCCTGCCGCGCCAGCTCGAGACACTGACGCAGCTCGATCTCACCCTGCTCGACCCGGGCGTCGGGGATGCAGACGCGTATCTCTTCAAGCACGTCGTCACCCAGGAGACGGCGTACAACCTGCTCCTCTTCGCGCAGCGCCGGCAGCTCCACCAGGTGATCGCGGAGTGGTACGAGCGGAACTTCGCGGGCGATCTGACGCCGTATCGGGGGCTGCTGGCCCACCACTGGGTGCGCGCGGAGGTGCCGGCGAAGGCGATGGACGCGCTCGAGAAGGCGGGGGAGCAGGCGCTGCAGTCTCACGCCAACTCGGAGGCCGCCGACTTCTTCGCGCAGGCGCTGCACATCGGGTCGACAGAGCACGTGCCCATGCCCCGGCGCGCGCACTGGGAACTGCTGAGGTGCGAGGCACTGTACAAGACCGGCCGTTTCGAGGAATCCCTGGTCGGGGCCCGTCATGTGTCGGCCCTCCTGGGTCACCCCGTGCCGGAGACGCCGCTCCGGCGAGTGACCGGGACACTGAAGGCGCTGGCCAGGGTGCTCGTGCGCCGCCAGGCCCCGCGAATGCCGATCGTCCGCTCGGACAGCGGGGATCAGAGGCTGCTCGAGGCGGCCCAGGCGCACGGCATCGTGATCAGCGTGTCGTTCTGGGCGGCGGACGCCCTGACCATGACGTACGCCACCATCACATGCGTGGATCTGGCGGAGCGCTTCGGCCCCTGCAGCGTTCTGGTCCGCGGGTATGCGGGGATGGCGCTCGTGCTGGGTGTTGTCCCCTTGCACAGCCTGGCGCGTGCGTACGCAGCCAAGGCGGTTGCGCTGGGAGAGGCGATTGGTGACGCGGACAGTCTCGCTTTTGCGCGCTTCCTCTGCGGGCTCTATCTGAGCGGGGCAGGGCGTCTCGATGAGGCGGCGGCCCAGGTGAAGCTCGCCTTCGAGGACTACGAGCGGCTCGGAGACGGGAGGCGGTTCGAAGACGCTTCGAACGTGTACTCGTCCGTCCTCTACTACCAAGGCCATTGGTCCATGGCGACGACTGTGGCCGAAGAGGGGCACCGGTCCGCGAAGCGTCGAGGGGACCCCCAGAGCATCGTTGCACCCCTCATTCTGACCGCGATCATGCTGGCCCGACGGGGCGACCACGAGGGGGCGCTGAGGGCTTTCCTCCGGATCCCGCTGGCGCCCGGGGATCATGTGAGCCGCATCGACGTCCAGGGCGAGATCGCCTTGCTCTACGTTCAGCTGGGGCGCTTCGATGACGCGCGGGTGGCGGCGGAGGAGGTGGCCGGCCTCCTCTCCGGCCGGCGTCCGGCGACCGTGGGCGTGCTCGTCGGGACACTCGCCTTTGCCGAGGCCTGCCGGGAGCTCTGGGTGCGGGCGGTCAAGCTCGGACTGCCCGAGGCACCCTCCCTCCAGCGGGCCGCCTGGAGCGCCGTCGGGTCGCTCGCTGTGCTCGCCAAGGTATTTCCTCTCGCGGAGGCTGGCGCCCAGCTCAAGCGCGGGGCCTTCGAGCTCGTGCGGGGGCGGCTGCGGCGGGCGCGCTTCGAGTTCACCCGCGCGCTCGAGAACGCACGCGGGATGGGGATGGTCATTCACATCCTGGAGGCCCATGAGCGCCTGTGCGCCGTGACGGACGGCGCTGAGCAGGGGGAGCACGCACGAAAGGCCGCCTCGCTGCGGAAGCAAATGCTGGCGGGCCCGGGCTGAGTTGCCAGCAAAGTTCCACGAGACGGCTGAAAGCGGGATTGTGTCTCGACGGGCGGTGCGGTCGCTCCCGCTTGGTCCGAGAGTGCTCGACCCGCTCGTTCTCGGTGTCGACTTGCTGTTGCCGAGCCATCTCCAGTGCGCGGCCGAGCAGCTTGTTGTCCACCACATCTCCTGGCTGAATCCGGGCCTTGGGTACCCGGTCGAAAGCCTCGGCGCGGAGTTCGCCACCAGCTTCGGTACGGATAGTCACTCTCCCTGCGTCGTCCTCGTAGAGCATGACGTGCTTGCCCATCGTGGCGCGGGCGCTGTCGGTCTTCTCGAGCACGTAGAGCGTGCGCTGGTAGTTGATCGTCAGCTGTCTCGAGACCTTCCGCCGGGCCTGGAGTTGGAAGATGTCCTTCAGTGGCGCGGTGGGCAGGAGAGGGCGGTGAGCGTCGAGGTCGCTCTCAGGAGCGCGGGCAAAGCGTCGGTTGAAGTCATCTCGGAAGTGAGCATCGAGGAAGTCGTTCGCCGCTACGATGTCGCTGATGCCCTGGAGTCTCAGCTCCTTCACGAGTCGGTCCTGCAGCGTCCTGTTGGCGCGCTCGACGCGGCCCTTGGCGGGTGCGGAGTTGGCGCACCGGCTACGCGGGAGCTAGTCGAACCGCTTCAGCAGAGACTCAACGCGCTCGGCTATGACGCCCGAATCTCCAAACCGAGCACGCATGGCCTTGACACTTACCCTGCTAGTCGGCAATCTGGCGGCTGCCAAGGAGTGACGGAGTGAGTAGCAAGAAGCCAATCTGGTTGTCCGGAGCCGCATTAGTTGTGATTCTAGCGTGCGGCCCGGCGGCCCTTGAGACGCTGGACGCAGTCATCGCCTCAGATGCGGCGGCGCAGGTGCCGACATACTCTGAAGCTAGTTGCGTGGAGGTTGAGTCCAGCACAACCGTGACCACGCTTCCGCGACTCAGCGGCGGTACGATCGTCACCACACAAACGGTCCAGCTCTTCGGCTACACGTGGACAGGTGAACCAAGCAGCTGGCGTGTGCGACGTACGCCCGCTGTTGCGACCGACGGGGTCACCCACCGCTGCGTATCCGGCGGCTCATCCTCCTGTGTGCGTAGTCCCATCTTAGAAGACGCGTTCGAACTCACGTATGCTCACGAAATGTCGTTCCCGCTCTCGGACGGGGCGAATGGGTTGTTTGCCTCCTGCGGATCACGTACGGCGAGGGTGATCGAGACCTTCAACGGGGACGGGACGCTTCAGGCCTCCAATGAAGACCCCGCCGTTGAACAACGATTCCGAGTCTGGACCGCGCAAATTCGATAGCGCCACCCATCACGGGCTGAGCCGACGTTAACACCCTTTCTGGTCTGGTCCGTCGAGCGCTCGATGTATCCAGACTAGAACGTCTGACCGTCAAAGTCATACGCGCCTCCTAGAGCACGACACGATGCGACACGAAATGAATACCCTAAGCGATATGAACCGCGTTCAACGCGTGCCGGGGTTACGCAACAGGAATGCCGCTCTGGCATCGATCGTGTGTTTCCTCCTCTCGGCCAGCTTGGCACAGACTGCTTCGGCCCAAGACGGCACGGGACCGGTCTTGTGTGTCGCGGACACCCTCCCTCCGTTTGAGTTTGAGGGCGCACTGGTTGAAGCAAGTCCGTTACTATCGCTTCAAAACTTCACGGTCCAGGGGTGGTACAGTCGGACCAACAATGACGCACTTCCGGACAGCTACTTCCATATCCTGTTTCACCTACACGACCTAAACCAGGGCGTAACCCATCTCGCCGTAGTGGCGCGCGACTTGGCTGACGGACGCCAGGGCCTTGAGATCCAGAACGAACGGGCCGTGATCTTCATTGAGACCACACCCTTTGAGGTCGACGAATGGAATCATGTCGCCATAACCTTCGATGGGCAGACACTGTCCGTCCTCGTCAATGCCGTTAATCTAGCGAACGTCGACGCCGGGCCGGGGACCGAGCTTTGGCTTAACCGAGACTACGACGAGTATACCGATCTCCAATTTACGCTGGGAATTGGTCGCGCCGCGACAGCGTCGCTTCACTCAACGAACGGGTACCTCACTGAGGTTGTGGTCTACGACCATAGGAGGTTCTCTGGAGAGATTAGCGACACATACAGACGGCGAACGAGGGCTTCAGCAGCCGTGGGGGTCTGGCCTTTCGATGAGGGCCCCAGTGATGCAGCGGGCAGGTTTGTGACACGCCTGACAGGCGCAGCAGAGATCTGCTTGGTCGACACCACCCCTTTCCCAACCGTCGTGGAAGACACCACGCGACCAATCGTGGCGTGTTCGCTTGCCCCATCGACAACTGAGCTCCACGGCAGGTACCCACGAGTCACCTCTCACACTCCAGATGTGCAGTACTCGGCCACGGATGACGTGGATCTGGCCTCAGTGGAGGTGACAGTTAACGGGGTGCTTGTGGCTTCCGCGACTGCTGACCTGATGGGCACCAACGACAGGCGGTTTGGAGGAAGCACTCCGCTGCCCTTCTCACTCGACTTTGGAGGAGACCATCGGATCTCGTGCGTCGCAACCGACGCAGCGGGAAATGTTCAGACCTCGACGATGGCGTTTGCAGTCGTCGACTCGCAACCCGTTCCGCTGACAGTGCTGATCGGCGTCGATCCGCCTCATCCTAGCCTGGGCGATACGGTGACGTTCACAGCGTATGCCATTGATCCGCTGGGCCGAAGGATCGAGTATATCGCGTTCAACGGTGAGGGTGCTGCGGAATGGTTCGAGTGCTCCAACCTTCAGCCTGCCGACGAAGGTTTCGTGTCTTGCACATCGCCTCCAGTTACGCTTGACAGCGAACTCCCGGGATGGTTCTCGAACCTCGCGGTCGCTGAGACGGAGGGTGGGACACTAGGCTATTCGCGCGGTATCCGTGGCGTCTACGGTCCCGCCAGCGGCGGAAGAGATGCAGACAACGATGGCTTGTCCGACCTCGTCGAGGCGACGTACTGCACGTCTCCAACGAACCCCGACACAGACAATGATGGTCTGGTAGATGGTTGGGAGTTTGGTGGTCTCGAGTTCTCGGACGGTCGCAGCGTGCCCCTAGTCGACCTCGAGGCACATCCCTGCTTTGAGGATCTCTTGGTGCAGCTCATCATAGAGGAGGGACTGGAAGCCGATACCCCTGAGCTAGGACGCAGAATCGACGACGCACTCGATGCGGTTCGCGAAGTGTTTCAAGCAGACTTGGGGGTCCATGTGGTCTTCGAACGCAGCACGATTCCTCGCCTTTTCGGTCGGCACCTTAGCGTGATGCAGTCGACGTCTGCGCGTGATGTTTCGACCGGGCGTTTTGCGCTGCCACCCGAACGAACATGGACCCACAGACCTGTACTCATCACTGCCGGAGGCGGCGCCGGTTGGGCAGACCCATGGTACGGAGCCGCTACGCTACCTGGGTACGGGGTGGGGGGATCGTGTGACTGCCCGGAGGGCGAGGAGTTGGAAGCGTGTGGTTGTACTGTCGCCCCCGGACTCGCGGACGTGCTCGTGCACGAACTCGGGCACGTGATCCTGCTGAGTCACGCTGGTCGATCGGGCGCGTCAGAGGAGCGCATCCATACCCCCAACGGCCGCGTGGTGTATCCTGGGTTCGACCTTGGTCGACCAAACAGAATTCCCTGGTACCACAGCGTCATGAACTACCTTGCCGGCGGTGGAGCCGCCTCGTCTGGAGTTAGGTACTCGCGCATTCGTCCGATGACCGACACCCGCGCCGAAGTGGGCGCGGCATTTTCGCAAAGATCCATCTACACGACCACCGAGCAAACCTACCTGCAGGACGGCGTCTTGGTGGGCGGTCTTGACGAGCGTCCGGATGCACCCTGGGTGCAAAGGCTTCTCGGCAGTCGGCCCATCTGGCTGGACTCGAACCTGCATGCGGAGATTAGTTGGAGTTGTCCCGATGGGACGGGTCGACGGGGATGGGGAAGTCACACGGACAACGGCCAAGA
>JADJJE010000006.1 GCA_016706685.1 Sandaracinaceae bacterium
CCAGGCGCTGCTCGCCGTGTTTGCCGCAGACGGAACGTCGTTCGCGCGTGGACGCGGGGCCGCCAGACTACGACGGAGGTCATCCGCGACGTGCTGGCGGTGGACGGAGGTGTCCTGCTGGTGGGCGAGGCGCGCTCGACCACGGTGGACTCTCGCAGCTTTCATGAAGTTGTCGGTGGACGGCACGCTTCGTGGGCGCGGGCACGTCCAAGGCGGTGCGGGCGCGACCGGAGCCGCTCCTGGCGACCGGCACGAGACTCACGACGGTGACCTCATCCTCGGCGGCTGGCACTACGCGACGACGACGCGCGCGCCGCCCTTGCGGCTGCCGGCCGACGGCCGGCGCGAGCCCCGCGTGGGTCAGGCGCTGACGACCGGGGTGCCGCTCATCCTGGGGCTAGAGCCCCGCACGCCGCACCAGCTGAGGACCGGCGAGCTGCGCGTCACGGGTCGCTTCTGCGCGCTCCGGCGGCGACGAGCTGTTCGCGGCAGGCACGGACTCGCATCGGACGCTTCGCGTGGTTGGCTGGTACGGCGGCGTGGCGACCAGGGCCCGCCGGCGTCGATCTATCAAATCCGCTCAGGGCGGTCTGCTCCCGGCGAGTTCTTCGGCCACGGTGGATTCCGTCCCGGGGAGCGCCTGTGGCTGCTCGACGTGCCCAACCCCAACGGCGAGATCACCTTCGAGCGGACAGCAACGCGGTCACCGAGCCGCTGGCGTTCACGACGACGGTCGGTTGCCCCGAGCCGCTGGACGCCGCGCTGCAGGTCGTCCTCACCGCTGGGGCTGAACTCGCAGGTCGTGACGAGCGCAGCGGCCCCCGTCGTGACCGACCGCGCTCTCTGACTGCGGTCGAGCGCGGCGACGAGCGCGGGGCAACCCCGCGCTCGCGGACGGTGTCCGTGTCCGCTACTGGCAGACCTGGATGTCGGGGTTGGCCTCCGCGCCCTCGTCGGGGTCGTCGCACTCGAGCGACGACGGTGAGGTCTCGTGCGTGAAGCAGCAGTCCGGGTTTGGCCGCCGTAGGCCTCGCAGGTCCCGGCGTTGCAGCCGCCCCAGTTGAGCGTGTGGAAGCCCGTGTCGCGGTCCTTGCCCCAGCTGAAGCTGCGACAGCCGGGCCAAGATCGGGCCGCAGTGTCCTCGCAGCGCATCACGCCGCTCGCCGAGGGCGCGCTCGGCCACGAAGCCGTCGATGACGTCGCGCAGGTGGCGCCGACTCCTTTCGCCCCCGGCGCCTGCCGCAGCGTGAAGGAGCCGTGCGCGCCGTTCGCTTGGTCGTGCTCGGCTTCGGAGTTGGCGCACTCGTGGCAGGCCGTGACCGGTCATGGCGGCAGACCCGCCGGCGGGCACCCACCCAGCCTTCACATGCGCGCTTGCGCCAGTAGTTGATGCGCGCGAGGCAGCTTGTGCCCTCGGTGCGCCAGTGGCGCGCGGTGTCGTGCGGCCCGCACTCCCAGGCGCACGCCTCGTCGAGAGGGCGGCGGTGCAGGGGCACACCGCTCGCGTAGCGCTCGCCGAAGCAGTTGGCGTTGCCGGGGTGCGTGTCGCAGCTGACCTGCGTCTCGGTCGGGAAGTAGCAGCTGCGGGTGCCGTCGTCCGCCACGTTGATGGAGACCAGGTACAGTGGCCCTCGCCGGGCGCCCGACCCCAGCAACCACCCTCCCGGCACGCGAAGCCCAGCCCGGGTCGGCGATCGGGGCGAAGCTCCATGTCGGGATACTGACCTGACGCCCTCGTCGCAGGCGTAGTACGCGCAGTTGTCGGGCAGACGCCGCGCGGCACACCTCGGTGCACGTGGGCCCGTTCACGTTGCCCCCTCGCGCATTTCACCCAGACCACGTCGGGTCTCCCCCACCACGCAGCGGAGCCCGGCGCGCACTCCCGCCGCTGTCCGTGCGGGTGCCGCCTGGCGTGCTCGCGCCGCGCCCTTCCGCCACCGGGTGAGCCGCTGCAGCTGCACCCGTGGAGCGAGCGGAGGGTCATCATCAGAAACCGCCGTGGATTGTCCAAGTCGCATTTTCCGTCCAGCCTCGCAACAGCTCGGGGTGAACGTGTAGGGCAGCCATCGCGCGACGGTATCCGACCCCGGTGCTGCACGGCGGCGACGAGTCTGGCATCTCATCGCCCATGACTCGTGAGCTTCGGTCGTGGGTGTGGTTGGCGTGATGAGCGTGATGGGCTGCGGGCGGCCGCGGAGGCGCCCGGGGCTGCGGCCGCCGAGGTGACGACCGGGGCCGCGGGGCGTCGGGTGCGGCAGAGCCTCCGCGGCCGCGGAGCCGGAGCCGGTGCTCCCGCGGCGACGGGAGCCGGGGAGCAGGCGTTCGGCGCGCCGTTGGCTGGTGAGCGTGAGCCGGTGGCGCTCCAGCGCGCTGATCGACGACCCCGCGGCCTACACCGGGGTGGTGCGCACCGAGGGGCGAGATCAGCGCGGTGTGTCAGAACATGGGCTGCTGGATGGAGCTGCGCGACGAGCAGGCGCGGGCGGTTCGCGTGTGCCGATGGCGGGGCACGCTTTCTTCCGCTGCTCGCGACGTGAGCGGGCGGCGGCGCTGGTGGAGGGCCGCTCAACGTGCGTCCGCTGGAGCGCGGCAGAGCGCGAGCACCCGCGGCCGAGGGCGCGACCGCCACGGACGTGGGCCTCGAGCTGAGCGCCACCAGCGTCGTGGCGCGGGCGGCCGTCGAGCCGAGCGCAACGCTGTAGGCCCAACGCCGAGTTAACGCACTTGACAAATCGCCGCCGCCGCGATCGTGCGGGTCCGTGACTGTCCTCCCGCCGCCACCGCACCGGCCCTTCGGTGCGCCTCGTCAACGGGGTGGGGCGGGTCGCGGGTCGGGCGCTCGGGCCGCGGCCCAGTCCGGCGGCCGAGGTCTCTCCGCGCGGAGGCTGTCGCGCGCACGGGTTTTCGACGACTTCGGCCCGCTGGACTTCGTCGAGGGGCTCGAGTGCTTGATCGACTCGCTCGAGCGCGAGGCCCAGCTGCATGTCATTGGCCGCATCTCGGCAAAGACGCAGATCGTGGACGCGCTCAGCGTGCGGCTCGAGCTCCTGGCGCATCGCAAGGCCCACCCGGAGGTCGACGGCGAGCGCATCGAGCGGCCGCTGTTCGTGCTCGGGCTGCCGCGCACCGGCACCACCATCCTCTACGAGCTGTCGCGCTCGACCCGTCGAGCCGTTCGCCGGTCATGGGGAACTCAGTCGCCTCGTGTCCGCCGCCCGAGCCGGAGACGTACGCGAACGACCCGCGCATCGCGCCCATCGAGCAGCACCTCGCGCGCTTCCGCCGGATGGTACCCACGCTGGACGCCATTCATCCCATGGGCGCCACGCTGCCGCAGGAGTGCCTCGTGACGATGGCGCCCAGCTTCCGGAGCTACCAGTTCCGCTCAGCTTCCACGTGCCCAGCTACGTGCAGTGGTGCACGCAGGCGGATCTCGCGCCGGCCTACCACTTTCATCGCTTCTTCCTGCAGCACCTCCAGTCGCGCTTTCGGCGTGAGCGCTGGGTGCCGAAGTCGCCGGCGCACCTGGGTCAGCTGGACGCGCTCCTCGCCATGTACCCCGACGCGCGTCATCCAGACGCACCGCGACCCGGTCGAGGTCATCCCCTCGGTCTCGAGCTTGCACCACGTGGTGCGGGGCTTTGGCAGCGACGGGCTGGACCCGCGCTGGGCGCGGCGCAAGGAGTACTGGGGCAGCGCGCTCACACGCACCATGGCGAGCCGCGACCAACGCCCGGACCTCGCCCAGCAGTTCACCGACGTGCACTTCGAGGAGCTGCTCGCGGACCCCATCGCCGGTGGAGCGGGTGTACGCGCACTTCCAGATGCCCTCGTGCCGTCCACCGTGGACGCATGCGCGCATATCTCGCGGCGCACCCCGCGGCGTGCATGGGCAGCATCAGTACTCGCTCGAGATGTTCCGGCTGAACGCGGCCGGGGTGGCCGAGAAGTTCGGCGCGTATCGCGCGCGCCATGGATACGACGTGGGGCCAAGCGCCCGCAGCGAGAACGAGCCAGCCATGAGCACAGAACCCGTGATGACCAGCGTGAGTGAGCGCGCCTTCCTGAGCCTGCTAGACCAGCTGCGCGAGGCCGCCTCGGTGGTGACGGGGGCCGAAGGGCGCCCAGTCCGAGCGCGAGCGGGCCGAGGGGTTTCGCTACCTCACGCGCGTGCTGCGCTCGTCGCTCGAGATGCACCTCCGAGAGCGACGACCCGCTGCGCCCTCAGCTGACGCGCATGCTGTCGCCCACCAAGAAGTTCCTGGGGGACAACCCCGACACCGACTACGACTACGTGGCGCTCGATCCGCGTGAGCAGTACGTGATCCGCGGGCGCAAGACCGACGTCACCTATCTGGGCTTCTGCGTCTACAGCCGCGCCGAGGAGGGGGGCATCGAAGTCGGCAGCAACCTGTCGGACGCGGAGCTCGAGCTGGGCGACGACGGAAGCTTCGAGATCCACCTGTCGGCCGAGCGCCCCGCGGGGGCCAAGCACTGGCTAGAGCTGCCAGAGCGGGCGTACGCCATGCTGGTGCGCCAGTACTTCTTCGATCGGCAGCGGGAGACGCGCGCGCCCTTCACCATCGAGCGCGTGCCCGCAGACATGCCCGCGCCAGGGCCCCTGACCGAGGCAGAGCTGGCGGAGAAGTTTGCGCGGGTGGGTCAGTACGTCATCGACACGGCCGATCTCTCGGCTTCGCTGTCGGTCTTTGCGCTGATGAACCCCGTCACCGACGCGCGCATGCGCAAAGGCGGCGAGGTGGTAGACGGAGAGGTCGACGCGGAGCGCGTGGCCCGCAACGAGGCGCTGCTCGAGAGCATCGACCCGAGCGTGATCCTGGGCCACATGCCCACGCCCGACATCGACTACACGGGCGCGTCCTTCGAGCTGGCCGACGACGAGGCGGTGATCGTGACGGGCACGGCGCGCGCGCGCGCTACTGGTCGGTGCAGGTCTTCAACCGCTGGCTCGAGTCCCCCGACTACCGCTTTCGGCGGGTGTCGCTCAACTCCGCCCAGGTCGCGCTCGACGCCGACCGAACGTTTCGCATCGTGATCGCCGCGCACGACCCGGGCGTGCCGAACTGGCTGGACACGGCAGGCCTCGCCGCAGGCCAGATCGCGCTGCGCGCCCTGCTGAGCGAAGACGAGCTCGAGGTGGAGTTTCACCGCGTGAAGCTCGCGGACGTGTCGTGACCGGCGCAGCCGCACGGCGCCCCAACACGCGCAGCGCGGACACCCGCACGAAGCTGCTGGAGACGGCCGAGCGGCTGTTCGCGCTCGAGGGCATCGACGCGGTGTCCATGCGCCGCGTCGCGACCGAGGCCGGGCAGCGCAACTGCAACGCGCTACAGTACCACTTCGGCACCCGCGAGCTGTTGATCGACGCCATCGTCGAGGCGCGCATGACGCCCCTCAACCAGCGGCGCCGCGCGCTGCTCGAGGAGGCCCTCGGGCGCACCGAGGGAAAGCCCAGCGCGGAGGACCTGGTGGTGGCGCTGGTCGTGCCCATGGTCGAGCAGCTGCTCGATGTGGAGCGCGGGTCCAGCTACGTGCGCTTCATGGGCGAGCTCTTCGCGCGCGGCGAAGCGAAGGGCGCGCTGGCCACGCCGCGTCCTTGGAACGACGCCTTCTTCGAGACCGTCTCGCACCTGCGCCGCGCGCTCTCGTCCATCCCCGAAGACGTCCTCGGCACCCGCATCTTCCTCATGGCGGGGCAGATGGTGCAGGCCACGGCGGCGGCCGGCTCGAGGTGCGCGACCTCGAAGGCGACGCCCGGTCGGCTCGCGTCACGCGCTTTGCGGAACAGCTGGTGGACTACGTGGCGGGTGCCCTGGCCGCGCCGAGCCGCGCCTCGCTGGTGGGGCGCGTGGGACGAGGGCTCGTCGGGCCCGGGCCTGTGACGAACACGGAGGTGCCCTCGTGAGCCGCCGTGTCGCCATCGTCACGGGTGCGTCGTCGGGCATTGGCTACGCCACGGCGCTGCAGCTCGCAAAGGGTGGCTTCGATGTGGTGCTCTCCGCTCGCCGCGAGGAGCTGCTGCAAGAACTCGCGCGCGCCGTCGAAGCGCATGGCGCGCAGGCTCACGTGGTCGCGGCCGATCTCGCCGAGGGCGCTGACACCACCCACCTCGCCCAGAGCGCGCTCCAGCGCTTTGGCGAGGTGGACCTGCTGGTGAACAACGCGGGCTACGGACCGCCGTTCCCGCTCGAGCAGATGGACCGCGACGCGCTCCGCCACGTGTTCGACGTGAACCTGCTGGCCGGCATGCAGCTGGTGGGGGAACTCACGCCCATGTGGCGTGCGCGCGGTGGCGGCCGCGTCATCAACATGAGCTCCCTCACGCGCTACGTGGCGTCGCCCGTCACCAGCGCATACGCCGCGACCAAAGCCGGCATGGAGGCGGCCACGCGCGCGCTCCGCCTCGAGCTCGCGCCGTGGAACGTGCAGCTCTCGGTGATCATCCCGGGCTTCGTGGACACCCCCACGTTCGACAAGGCCCGCGAAGAAGGGCGCGAGGCCCGCGAGGACCGGGCCAACCCGTATCAGGCGTACCTCGAGCGCCTGGACGGGTTCGCCCAGACCCAGCTCGCGCGCGCCATATCGCCGGACGCGGTCGCGCAGGTGGTGCTGAAGGCCGCCAACGCCAAGCGCCCGCAGGAGCGCTACTTCGTGCCCTTTTCGTCCCGCGTCGCCGCGTTGACCCTCGGGGGCATGCCCGCCTCGTTGCGCGAAGCGATCCTGAAGAAGCTGTACCGCTGGGAGCCCGACTCCGCAGCCCACCGTCCGAGGACTCCATGAAGAACGACAGCAGGCTCGAAGCGTGGGTGGAGCAACACCGTGAGCTGCTCTTGATCTCGAGCGTGTTGCCGCTCGGCAAGGCCTACTCGGTGGTCGAGAGCTTCGAGCGCAAGCGCAACGCGCCCGACCCGGCGGCGCACGATGCGCGCGTGAGCCGTGTGGCCCGTGAGGTGAAGCAGTACGCGGACAAGCGCGCGCGCGAGGGCGCTGCGGCGGTGGGTCCCCTGCGCACCGATCGCAAACCCAACGCTTCGCTGAACACACGCGCCACGGACAAGTCGCGCGCCTCCAAGGTGCAGATGGGGGACCTGCGCGCCATCCTGGGCGTGAACCGCGAGCGCGGCACCGTGCGCGTGGAGCCCTTCGCCACCACCGGCGAGGTCGCCACCTACCTCGACGCGCAGGGGCTACAGCTCGAGGCCACCATCGAGATGGAGGACGCCACACTGGGCGGGCTGGTGCTGGCCATCGGCATGACCACCCACTCGCACGTCTCGGGGCTCGTGCACGACACGGTCGAGGCGTACGAGCTGGTGACCGCGCACGGCGAAGTCCTTCGCGTCACACGCGACGGAGAGCACGCCGACCTCTTCCGCGCGCTCCCGTGGAGCCACGGCACGCTGGGCTTGTTGGTGGCGCTCGAGCTGCGCGTGGTCCCGGCCCCCACACACGTGCGCTTGGTGTACCGCCCCTTCTTCGACCTCGACGAGTACTGCCGCGAGCACGAGCGCCTGCTCCGCTTGGACTCGCCACCGTTCTTCTTGGAGGCGCAGGTCTTCGGTCGCCACCGCGCCGTGATCCTCGAGGGCTACCTGGCCTCTCCGGAGGAAGTGGCGAGTGGCCGGCTCCCCATCAACGACGTGAACCACTGGCGCAAGCCCTTCTTCTTCAAGCACGTGGAGAGCATGCTCGCGCTCCCCGCGGGCGTTCGGGTGGAGGAGCTGGTTCCGACCTACTCGTTCCTCATGCGGCACGAGCGCAGCATGTGCATGACGCTCGGGCAGCTGCTGCCCACTGCCAACGAGAAGTGGTTCCGCAACACGCTGGGCTGGACGCTGCCGCCCAACCTGCGCGTGCTCAAGTCGCTGCGGCCCGAGGGCGAGCGCGAGCGCGCGCTGCGCAAGCAGGTCTACCAGGACTTCGCGTTCCCGGCCGAGCACCTGCGCGAGATGCTGGACCACGTGGACCAGACCTTCGAGATCTACCCGTTGCTCGTCTATCCGTGCCGCGTGGTGGACCGTGGCGGCATGGTCCGCGTGAAGGGGCAGCATGGTCAGCCGTGGGACCAGCAGGAGCGCAGCGCCCTCTACTTGAACTTCGGCATCTACGGGTTCCCGCGCGCCATCCGCGAAGGCGCAGAGCAGTACCCCACCATCACCAAGGTGCGCGAGCTAGAGGCCATGGTGCGCGAGCGCGGCGGCTTCCTGCACACGTACGTGGACGTGCTGAGCACCGAAGCCGAGTTCGAGACCATGTTCGACCACGGACTCTGGCGGCAGATGCGGGTGCGCTATGGCGCGGAGGGCGTGCTGCCGACCATCTTCGAGAAGGTCCGCCCCGAGGTCGACGTGACGGGGTTCTTGGCGGAGGAGGAAGGCTGGATCCGCGGGCAGTAGCGCGCCGCGCTACTCCCTCGTTTGGGGAGAGGACGTGGCCCGGGATGTAGTGACAAGCTGGGCATGATGCGGCCCGTCCGAGTAGCAGGCTCCGTGCTAGCGCAAACGCCAACGAGCGGCCGCGCGATCAACTGTATCGATATCCTGGCGACCGCGCTGCGCTCTGGCTGGCTCGTGGGGGTGGTTTGCCTGTTTGCCTGCTCGCCCGTTGCAGAGCCACCAATGGTGGACGCGGGCACCTGCATGCAGGCGATCGATTGCGACGATGGCTCGTTCTGCAATGGAGAGGAGCGCTGTGCGCCGGATGCGGCATCCTCCGACGCCAGCGGATGCGCGGCGGGTACGCCCCCATGTCCGCTACCGCTGATTTGCGACGAGTACGCTCGCACGTGCACGGAAGCCTGTGGCGTGCGGGATGCCGACGGGGATGGGTTCCTCTCCATTTCATGTGGAGGCAACGACTGTGATGACGAGGATCCTCACCGCTTCCCGGGAAACATCGAGGTCTGTGACGACGGGCTCACCCGACAGCGCGATGAGGACTGCGATCCGACCACGTTCGGGTTTCAGGACGCAGACGCTGATGGTGAGGTCTCCGCGTCGTGCTGCAATACCCGGGCAGACGGCACCCTTTTCTGTGGGAGCGACTGCGATGACCGAAGCATCCTGCGTCGCGCCTTCCAAGTGGAGCTCTGCGACGTGGTGGACAACGACTGCGACGGCGTGGTCGACGAGCAGACCATGAGCGTGGAGTGGTATGCGGATGCCGACGGCGATGGGTTCGGCGAAGCCCTAGCGAGCATGTCTAGCTGCACCCCCGTGCCCAGCCACAGCCTCTCGCCGAGCGACTGCGACGACAGCGAGGCACGGCGGCACCCCGCGCAGCTCGAATTGTGTGACTTGGTCGACAACGACTGCGACTCGCGGGTGGACGAAGGCGGCAGGTGTGGAGCCGTGGTGACGCTCGACGCCTCAGGGGGGAGCGCGTATCTCTCGCTCGAGTCGGGGCTCCGCGCGTCGCTACACGTCCCCGTGCATGCGCTCTCTGCACCGGTCATCGTGTCCATGCGCGAGATGACACCCGCAGTGCTTGCCCCGCTGCCCTCAGGCTTCGGAGCGGTGGGGACTGCGTTGGTGCTCACGCCGTACGGGCTCCAGTTCGACGTGGCCATCGCTGTCGCGCTCCCCACGCTCGGCGATGGCGAGACCATCTTGGTGTTGGACAACGAGACCGATGGGACCTGGACGCTCCTCGCCACGACGCGAGCAGGAGGCGTTGCCACCGGGACCCATGACAGCTCGGGGATCTATCTTCTCGCGGCACTGGTTTGCGTCCCCACGCTCGAGATCTGTGACGGGCTGGACAACGACTGCGATGGCCTCATCGACGATGGAGTGTGCGCGTGATGCGTTTGCCGGTGTGGGCGCGAAGCGTGAGGGTTCTGAGCCCCTTGCTCGCCAGCCTGTCCCTCTTGCTCGGGTGCGGAGACGCGGCCGAAGGCGCGCCTGACGGTGGCGTCCGGACGCTCTGCCGCGGGCCTTCAGACTGCAGCGATGGGATGTTTTGCAACGGGGCGGAGCAGTGCCGCCCCGGCGTACTCGGGGCTGACGAGTTCGGCTGCGTCCCCGCCACGAACCCGTGTGGCGTGCGCCTTCGCTGCGACGAGGCAGATCTCCAGTGTGAGAACGACTGTGTTGGCCCATCCGACGCCGACGGCGACGGCCACGATGCGTCGTGTGTGGCGGCGACGACTGCGACGACTCAGACCCAGAGAGGTTCCCCGGCAACATCGAGGTGTGCGACGGAGGCCCACGAACGCGACGCGACGAGGACTGTGATCCCATGACGCTGGGGAACCTGGACGCCGATGGCGATGGAGACGTGGCTGCCGCATGCTGCAATCCGTCACCGGCGGGCGACCTCTGTGGGTTGGACTGTGACGACGGGAGCGATCGGCGCCGGTCTGGCCAAGTGGAGCTCTGTGACGAAGTCGACAACGACTGCGACTCGCGCGTTGATGAGCAGACCCAAGAGGTGCCATGGTTCCCGGACACCGATGGCGACGGCTTTGGCGACCCGGACGGCGCGGTGCAGAGCTGCTTTCCGGTGGCGGGCAGCAGCCTCCTCGGGACGGACTGCAACGACGTGGACGCGCAGGTGCACCCAGGTCTCATCGACATCTGTGACTCGGTCGACACGGACTGCAACGGCGTGGTGGATGACGATCCCCTGTGCGCGGAGTCCGTGGTGGTGCCCAGCGAAGGGGCCACCCTGTCGCTCACCACGACCGGTGGCGTTCACATCGTCGTCGAAGTGCCGGCGGGAGCGGTGCCGGCGGGGACACGGGTGGCTCTCGGAGCAGCGACCAGCGCCTCCGTAGCCAGCCTCAGCGCGGTCGGGACGCTGGAGGATGTGCCCTTCGCGGTCACTCCGCTCGACACCGCCTTCACGCTTCCGTTGCGCATCACGGTCACCACCGGCGGCGTCGCGTCGCAGGTGTTCTACTCCGTGTCGCTCTCCGACGACATGTGGGACGCCGTGCCAGTTGCTCTGAGCGGCGGCATCCTCAGTTTTTCCACGCGCACGTCGGGCGTGTTCACGGTCGTGCGACCGGCATGCACGCCAGCGATCGAGACGTGCGATGGCGTCGACAACGACTGCGACGGACTCGCCGACGAGGGTGGAGTCTGCGCGACCGACGGCGTGTTTAGGCCCGATCCGGTCAGCTGCCCCACAGCCGACGCGGGGGCCGAGACGGTCTTCCACGTGGTGTCGCTGAACGTGCCCACGTTGGACGCCATCGATGGTGGCACGGCAGCAGGGCACGACCTCGACGCTCGCGACAGCACCTGTGGCACGCCGGACTTCGTTGGCCGGGCGGACAACGCGATGGTGGGCCTGGCGGACTCCCTTCACGGCATGGGGCCGTGGCAGCGCTTCTCGCTGCGCAGGGCCTTCACGGAAGCCGTGGCGTGCCGGGACGGCGACACCGCGTGTCACCCGCTCCGCATTCGGGTGCGTGTGCGCCCGGGTGCTGGCTGTGCCGAGCTGCGCATGGAAGACGCCGAGACCGGGGACCCGCTCACCTCGCCGTTCGGTGTGTCGGTGGCGGCGTCCGGGCGCATCACCGGGGCCGCCGAGTCGCTGTCCCTGCCCCTCTCAGTGCGAGCGGGGACGTCGAGCGCCACCGTAGACATCCTACTCGAGCGCGTCATGCTCACGGGCCAGCTGAGCGCAAGCGGCATTCGCGCGCTGACCATCGGCGGTGTGTGGGAAGGCAGCAACGCTGAGTCGGCGCTCCGTGCGGCTGCGCCCGCGCTCTTTCTCGACGACGATGCGACCCCCACCATGGTGGGAGCGGCGGTCGCGTCGCGTCTGGATCTCGACACGCCTGCGGGCACCTGCGCAGGCCTCTCGGTGGGGCTCGTGGGGGAAGCCCTGCCTTGGAACGAGGCGCTGTGTTCTCCCGGCGAGTTCGAAGCCACGCCACCTTCGGGCGGCAGTCCCCGCACGTGCAGCCCGTGTCCACCAGAGACGTTCTCCGACCGCCTCAACGCGAGCACGTGTCAGATGTGGCGCGGCTGCCCGGACGGAACCCTCGTCACCCGCGTGCCCACCGCGAAGCGCGATAGGGTCTGCGGCCCGTTCCAGTGGGCGCGGGCTATCGCCGCCGACGTTGTGCATCGGGACAACGGTGCGGCGGGGCCCTACGCCGTCGCGCCCGGGCTGCTCGCTGGCGTCGTCACGTCAGGGGCAGTCCCAGAGATCCGCGTCGTGGATGAGTCGGGGACCGTCGTCCAGCAATGGACCGTAGCAGGCGCGATCCTCGACGAATTCGAGTGCGCCGTGGACGGCAGTGGGCGGACGCTGTTTGGCGGCGCGTACGTGGCTGGAGCGTTCGCGAGTGACCTCGACGGCATCGTCCGTGCGTTCGACGAGTCTGGCACTCAGATGTGGGGCGCTACCCTGGCGCACTTCCCCTCCGGTGTTGCGTTGCCTCCGCCGACGTCCGCCGAGCGGGTCCGCGGCGTCGCGACGGCTTCAGACGGTCGCGTGGTCGCGGTGGGCACAGCCGAAGGGCCGCTAGGGCAAACCTCCACCAATGTGGCACATCACTTCGCTCGCGCGCTCTTCGACACAGGACTGACCGCGTGGACCTACGAGGATGCGACCTCGGCCGTGCCCACCAGCGTGGCCTTCAGCCCGACCGGTGGGGTGTGCTCCGCAGGGCAGACGCAGCTGGCGTTCGCAGGGCAGACACTGACCGGGAACCGCGATGGCTTCGTGCAGTGCCTCTCGTCGACCGGCAGCCTCCTCTGGACTCGGCTCTTCGGCGCACCAAACACCACCACGTTGGGTCAGGTCGACGTTACGGATCTGGTTGTGTCCGCCAGCTCGGTGTACGTCGTGGGCAGCGTTCGCGGGGCGTTTGCAGCGAACACGAGCGCTGGGGGGAAGGACGCGTTCTTGGCACGCTTGAGTCTCGGCGATGGCACTGTGACGTGGGTGCGTCAGCTCGGTTCCTCGGCGGACGACGTGGCTACCGCGGTCGAGCTCCACCCCGACGGGCGCGTCTTCGTTTTGGGCTACACCGGCGTCGCAGCGACAGGGGCCCCAGAGTTTGGCGCTCTCGATGGCTTCGTGCTGGTGAGCGACCCGAGCGGACACGCCACCGCGCTCCACGCGTTCGGCACTCCCTCCTCCGAGCGCACGTCGGGGCTGACGTTCGACGAACAAGGCGACCTCGTCATCATGCTCGCGACCTTCGGTACACTGCACGGCGTGGCGACCAGCGCCTCGGGACAGGTGTTCGCCGCTCTTCCCACCCTCGAGGCGCCGTGACATTTGGCTGCTCCATCTCCAGTGCTCGCTCGGGTGGGAACAAGAGCGCGGTTGCGCTCTTGATCAGCCTCGCGTTCTGCCCTCTGCTCGGCGCGGGGTGTGACGAGACCCAGGTCGTCCCCCCGTCCGGCGATCCTCTCTGCGTTGCCCCCGCAGACTGCGATGACGGCATCTTCTGCAATGGCCAGGAGGCATGTCTCCCAGGCTTTGCGCTGGCCGACGACTTCGGGTGCGCCCCGGGACCGGCTCGATGCGCGCAGGGCGAGGCGTGCGCCGAGGAGGACCAGACGTGCGCGGTGGATTGTGCCGGGGTGGCGGCCGACCACGACGGCGACGGAGTCATCGCCGTGGCCTGCGGCGGTGCCGACTGCGACGACCACGACCCCGACCGATTCCCGGGGAACGCCGAGACCTGCGATGACGGCGTCGGCGGCATGCACGATGAGGACTGTGACCCGCTGACGTTCGGGGTTGTCGACGCTGATGGGGACGGCGAGGTCGCGAGCTACTGCTGCAACGCTGACCCCGATGGAGTCCACTGCGGCACCGACTGCGATGACGAGTCGCGCGGTCGTCGAGCCGGGCAGCTAGAGGTCTGCGACGGTGCGGACAACGATTGCGACGAGCGGGTGGACGAAGAGACGGCCCCGGTGCCTTGGTACCAAGACGGCGATGGAGATGGGTTCGGTGTCGCCGACACGTTCACCATGAGCTGTGCTCCCGTGGCGGGACACAGCCTGCTCGCCACCGACTGCGATGACACGAACGCCGAGCGGCACCCGGCTCAGCTCGATGCGTGTGACCTGCTGGACAACAACTGCAGCGGGAGCATCGATGAGCTCCCCATCTGCGGGACGGTCACGGCGGTCCCCGCGGAGGGGGCTGTCCTGACACTGGCAACGGCGGCGGGGGTGGACGTCACGCTGCGGGTGCCTGCCGGGGCGTTGCCTGCTGGGACGCCCGTGGCCCTGGGGGAGACTTCCCTGCGGCGCTTGCCCACGCTTCGTCCCAATGAGCGCTTCGCTGGCGTGGCCGTGGCGGTGTCGCCCTTCGAGGCCGCCTTCGGGACGCCGGCTGTGCTGCGGATCCCCACGACGTTGACGAGCCCCGCGGTCTTGGAGCTACGCAACACGTTCGACCCCACGTGGTCGCGCGTGCCCAGCGCGGTCAGCGCGGGTGCGGTGGAGGTGACGACCACCCGCGGCGCCATCTTCGTCCTGGTGGATGTCTCGTGTGACGCCTTGCCGGAGAGCTGCAATGGCCTCGACGACGACTGCGACGCCGCGGTGGACGAAGACGCCTGCGTGGTGTCGAGCGGGCCTCCGTTCTACCCGGCCACGGCGTGTCCCAGCGCCAACTCGTCGCTGGCCCGCATATACCGCATCACTGCGCTAGACCTCCTCGATGCCGCAGGGCTGACGAGCGTGGGTGACTTGGGGCACGACGTGGATGCACGAGGCTCGGTGTGCGGCCACGCCGACCTCCCTGGTGGGATCGACGTCGGCGCCGCGCCTTACCTCACGGCGCTGCGGGCGCTTGCCCCGAGTGAGCCGTGGTCGAACTGGCGTGGGGCGCTCGAGGCGGCCGTTGGGTGTGCATCGTCCAGCTGCGCGTCTCTCGAGCTGCTCGTCTCGCTCTGGCCCGGCACAGGTTGCGCCTCGGTAGAGATCAGCGACGGAGCGACGGGGCGCGCGCTCTCGCAGCGGTTCGGCGTCACGCGATCGAGCGCCGGAGCGTTCGGCGGCGCCGTGCCGGCACTCGAGCTACCCATTCCGTTGACCTCATCGGGTGGTGGCACAGCCACCCTGCGCCTCAGCGCCAGTCATCTCTTGCTGTCTGGCACGGAGGCGGGCGACACGCTCGCCAACCTCGTGCTCGGGGGCGTGCTCGAGAAGCCCGCGCTCGACAATGCCGTTCAAGGCGCCATCGGCCGCTTGGCGGACGCGGCCACCACATCCAACGTGCAGAGCCTCGTCGTCCCCTATCTCGACGTCACGCTCGGCTCCGGCGCCTGCCAGGGCTTGTCGTTCGCCACGGTAGGGACGGCGGAGCGGGTGCGCTGCCCCGATGTCGACTTCGCTTGGGACCATGACGGCAACGTGGACACTGCGTGCCTGCCATGGACAGCCTGTGGCGTGGGTGAGTTCGTCAGCACCCCGGGCAGCCAGATCAGCGACCGTGGCTGCTCCCCGTGCCACCCAGGGTTCTTCACCGCGGCGTCGAACGCGCCGCAGTGTGAGCCATGGACACCGTGCGTGGCGGGCGAGTTCGAGGAGGCTCCAGGGTCTGCGGGCGCAGACCGAGTCTGTGCGAGCGAACCGTGGTCCATGCAGGTCGGCGGGGCTGGGCCGGACGAACTCTGGTCCGTGGCGGGATTCTCCGATGGATCAGCTGTTCTGGCTGGTCGGGGGGACGTCGAACTCACCGCGGGATCCATGGGCGCCTCAGGCGGCATTCTGCGGAGGGTGTCGCGCGCGGGTGCCACCCTGTGGACGTACCCGCACGAGGGCGGCATTCGTGCACAGGTCGCCACTGGTCCGGGCGACCGGGTGGCGCTTGCTTTCGACGCGTCGACTGCCGTGTCCGGGTTCATGGCGCTCGGCGGAACCGACTCGTACGTGCGGCTCTACGATGGCGTCGGAACTCAGCTCTGGACTCGCCAGGTGGCTACGTCGACGGGAGAACTGGTGTGGGATCTCGACATCGCGCCGAACGGATCGGTGATTGTGGTGGGCTCCACCGAAGGTGTCTTGGGAGGGGCGGGCAACGCTGGCGACGAAGACGTGTTCGTTCGCTGCTACAGCGGCACTGGCGCCGTGCTCTGGACACGTCAGCTGGGTACGACCACGGAAGACCGGGCTTACGCGGTGGCCAGCGATGGGTTGCGGGTGATGGTTGGAGGAACGACTGGTGGTGACCTGACTGGAGCTGGCGCGCTGGGATCATGGGATGGGTTCCTCCTGGAGCTGTCGCTCGCCACAGGGGCAACGCTCTCGGCGCGCAGCGTGGGTACGGCACAGTCCGACGAGGTGCGGGCCATACAAATTGCACCGGATGGGGGCGTCGTTGTGGGTGGCCACACGACGGGCATGCTCGGTACCACGGCGCCCAGGGGAAACGACGCGTTCATTCGGCGCTACGCGCCCAACTGGTCGGTCGTCTGGACAGGGCAGTACGCGGACGCGACGATGGACAGCGCCGAGATTTTGAACGCGGTGGCGGTTGCATCGGATGGCAGCGTGATGGCGTGCGGGCACACCAGCGGAACGCTGGAGATCCCGAACGCCGGGTCGACCGACATTTTCTCCGTGCGCGTGAGCGCCGATGGGTCCAGCATCGAACTCCGCCAGCTAGGAACACTCGGAACCGACCGGTGCTTCGACATACTGCTGGATCCGTTCGGATACTACGTCATGGTCGGGGACACGAGCGCCTCGCTGGTAGCCCCTGGAAACTTGGGTTCCTACGACGGGTTCGTGATTCGAGACGCAGTTCCTTGAAGGAGGTGAGGCCTCCACCCGCGCCGTGGCCGACGCACATCCTGCAGCCGCTTCGACCTGCTCGGCTCTACTCCACGCAGCCCGCGCCCGTCGGAGCGTTCACGTACGCCTCGCCGAGAGGCGTGAGCTCGCCGTCGTCGCCCAGCAGGTCCACGTACGGGATGCCCTCGAAGCGGCCCGAGAACCACGCGTAACGCGCGATGCGCGGCTCGCTCTCGAGGTACGCCACGGCGTCTTCCATGAAGGCCACCTGGTCGGCGAAGCTTCCGGCGTTGTCGCAGGCGAACTCGGTGAGCCAGAGCGGCTGCGAGAAGCGCGCCTTGTAGGTCTCGATGTGGTTGATGAGCCACTCGGCCTTGTTGTCGCCTGCAGGGTTGCAGCCCACGTAGATGTGGAACGCCACCGCGTCCACGCGACAGCCGTCGCAAGCGGCGAAGAAGTCGTCCAGGTAGTCGAAGGGGCTGGTGTCCTGGCAGTCGCCGCCGCAGAAGTTCACGGCGGGCGACACGATGGAGAGGCCCAGCGTGTCGGCCACGCGCTCCACCTCGGGCCACAGCACGGCGGCCGCCGTGGCGGAGATGTCGGCCTGGGACCCAAAGTTGGGCTCGTTGAAGCCCAGCAGCCACTCGGTGTCGGCGGGGATGTTCGCGATCACGTCGTCCGCGTCGAAGATGGCTCCCCAGATCATGGGGAGGTACTCCACGCCGGCCGTGCGGTAGGCGCCGTCGCGCAGGTCCACGTCCGGCCGGTCGGCCCAGTTGTACCACCAGGCCACGCTCGACTGGAGAGCCGTCAGGTCAGCCACCGTGTGGTGCCCATAGGCGATGCCGCGCTTGCAGCCCGAGCGCTCCCACACCGAGCCGTCTTGGCTGGCGTCGCGGCCGCCCAGGTCGCGCGTGCCACCGTCGCGTGCGCCGGCGTCACTTCCGCTGTTGGTGGCGTCGGAGCAGCCCGCGCTGGTCAGGAGCGCGAGGCCCAGCAGGTTCAGGATGGCGCGGAGCTTCATGGTGGGGGCCTTGGTTCGTTGCCGTGGGGGATGTCGTACGAGCTTAGAGCATACGCCTCGGCCCGCGCAGCGTTGACACTCCCGTGCTGCTGTCGGTACAAGGGCCACGCAAGGAAGAAGGAACATGACGTATTCATCTCGCTGGGTTGGGGTCTCCGTGTTGGCTGTGGCGTTCGTTGTGGGTTGCGGCGGGAGCCAGGGGAGCCAGGCATCCACGCCTCGACCCGCAGTCGCGAACCCGACCGCGTTCCCGCCGTGGACGCAGCCCGACACGCGGGCGGTCTTCACCGAGCTCTCCATCGACCTCGATGGTGTTCCGGGCCAGAGCCGCCCCGACGTCGAGTCGTTTCGTCAGCCGCATTTGGATCTGGCGGAAGCCATGTTCGACACACAGACCGTCGAACAGTTCGTCCCGGCAGAGGACGGCTCGTCACGAGGCATCCTCGTTCTCACGCACGTTCGCCGTTACGAGTACCTGGCGGGGGACACGATCTACACGTACCAAGACGTCCACTTGTCGCTCACCGTGGAGGTGCGGGTGTACGACCTCCGTGATGTGGAGCGCGAGTCGCGCTTCGATGGCCTCCGTCAGACCACGGTTCCTGTGCTGCACACGGGAGAGGCGCCGACCATCGCCCAGGCCACCTTCGACCTCGGTATCGATGTGTACCAGCCCAACGAGAATCGCGCGGAGGTTTGGCGTAGCGACATCGCCACCGAAGTGGCACGCCAGATCCTGGTTCACTCGGCGCCCGCCTTGCAGGAGGGCGCCGAGGCCTCGCGGCAGCCGCGCGAAGGCGCTGCAAACCCTCTAGAGCTGGCCCCCAACTGAACCGCAGCGTGCGCGGCGTGGAGGCCGGGTGGTCCGTCTCTGGCGGCACCTCAGCCCCGGCCTCAGCCCCGCGTCACAGCCGCGCGGCCAGCTCGGCGCCTTGCGCGATGGCCCGCTTCGCGTCCAGCTCCGCGGCCAGGTCCGCGCCGCCGATCGCGTGCACGCCGCCCCGCTCGCGCTTGCCGCGCTTGCCAGCGCCCTCGGGCACCAGGTCGCGCACGGACACCTGCCCGGCGCACAGGATGATGTGGTCCACCTCGAGCAGCTCGGCCTTGCCCCCGCGCCGAATGTGCAGGCCCAGGTCGTCGATGCGCTCGTAGGTCACGCCGTCGAGCATGCGCACGCCGCCGCGCTGGAGCGCGATCTTGTGCACCCAGCCGGTGGTGCGGCCGGGGCCGGAGCCCATTTTCTTCAGGCCCTCGCTGCGCTGCAGCATGGTGATGGTGCGGCGCGGCTTCTCCACGGGCCTCGCGCAGGCCGCCGGGGAGTCGCCGCTCGGGTCCACGCCCCACTCGGCGCACCAGGCCTCGAGGCTCATGTCCGGGTCCTGCAGCAGGTACTCGCACACGTCCACGCCGATGCCGCCCGAGCCGATCACCGCCACGCGCTTTCCCACCGGCTTCTTGTCGCGCAGCACGTCGGTGTAGCGCAGCACCTTCGGGTGCTCGATGCCGGGGATGCTGGGCACGCGCGGCACCACGCCGGTCGCCACGATGACGTCATCGAAGCCGCTGAGCTCCTGCTGGCTCGGGCGCGTGTCGAGGCGCAGCGTGACGCCGGTGCGCTCCACCTCGTGTTGGTAGTAGCGCAGCGTCTCGCGAAACTCTTCCTTGCCCGGCACGGCGGCGGCCATGCGGAACTGCCCGCCGATGGCGCTGGCCGCTTCGAACAGGGTCACGTGGTGCCCGCGATCGGCGGCGACGGTCGCTGCCGAGAGGCCCGCCATGCCGGCGCCCACCACGGCGATGCGGCGGGGTGTGGTGGCCCGCGGGTAGAGCAGCTCGCTCTCACGTGCGGCCCGTGGGTTCACCATGCAGGTGGCGCGCTTCAACGAGAACGTGTGGTCCAAGCACGCCTGGTTGCAGGCGATGCAGGTGTTGATGGCCTCGGGCTTGCCAGCCGCCGCCTTCATCACGAAGTACGGGTCGGCCAGCAGCGGGCGCGCCATGGACACCATGTCCGCGTCGCCATCGGCCAAGATGGACTCGGCCACCTCGGGCGTGTTGATGCGGTTGGACGCGATCACGGGCACCGTCAGCGCGCGCTTGAGCCGGCCCGTGACCTCACGGAACGCGCCGCGGGGCACGGACGTGACGATGGTGGGCACGCGCGCCTCGTGCCAGCCGATGCCGGTGCTCAGCAGCGTGATGCCGGCTTCCTGCAGCGCCATCGCCATGGTCTCCACCTCGTCGTAGGTGTTGCCACCTTCGACCAGGTCCATGATGGACAGGCGGTACATCACGATGAAGTTGGGGCCCACCTCGCGACGGACTGCGCGCACGATCTCGACGGGAAAGCGCATGCGCCCGTGGATGTCGCCGCCCCAGCGGTCCTTGCGCTCGTTCACGCGGCGGCACGCGAACTGGTTCAGCAGGTAGCCCTCGCTGCCCATGATCTCCACGCCGTCGTAGCCCGCGCGCTTGGCGATGGCCGCGCTGCGCGCGAAGTCGTCGATGGTGGAGAGGATCTGCGCCTCGCTCATGGCCTTCGGCTTGAACGGGTTGATGGGCGACTTCTTGGCGCTGGCCGACACCGACCACGGGTGGTGCGCGTAGCGGCCCGTGTGGATGAGCTGGAGCGCGATCTTGCCGCCGTGCTCATGCACTGCGCGCGTGACCAGCTGGTGCGGCAGCACGTCGCCGGGCTGGTTCACGACTCCGGAGCCCGGGTAGAACCAGGCGCGGCGGTTCACGCTGAGCCCGCCGGTGACCATGAGCCCTACGCCCCCCTTGGCGCGCTCTGCGAAGTACGCTGCGAGCTTCGGGTAGTTCCAGAAGCGGTCCTCGAGGCCGGTGTGCATGGAGCCCATGACCACGCGGTTGCGCAGCGTGGTGAAGCCGAGATCCAGAGGCGAGAGCAGGTGCGGGAAGGGCTGGGACATGGTGCGATCCTGTCGTGGGCTCGAAGCGCAGGTAATCTGTACGGCGTTTAGATGACACCCCGTCTGAACGCTGTCAAGATCCCCCGCGATGCCCCCCAAGACGTCCCAGCGCTACCACCACGGAGACCTGCGCCCCACGCTGCTGCGCGAGGCCCAGGCCATGGTGCGCGAGGCGGGCCTCGACGGTCTCTCGCTCCGGCAGCTGGGGCTGCGCGCCGGAGTCAGCGCGTCGGCGCTCTACCACCACTTCGACAACAAGAACGCGCTGCTCTGCGCGCTGGCCGAGGAGGGCTTCACCAGCCTGGACCAGGTGCTGCAGCACGCGGCGAAGGATGCGTCGGGCAGCGCGCGCGACCAGACGCTGCGCTTCGTGCGCGCGTACGTGGGCTACGCGGCGGCCCACCCCGAGATCTACGACCTCATGTTCGGGCGCAGCATCTGGAAGGCGGGCGACCCGACCGAGAGCTTGCGCGCACTCGCGTTCGAGACCTTTCGCCGCTACGTGGACTACGTGAGCGCCATGGACCCGCACGTCGGCCGCGGGAAGCCCGGTCTGCGGCGCGCGCAGGCTCGCTGGGCCACGGTGCACGGCCTCTGCCGCTTGGTCATCGATGGCGTCTACGCCGACGGCGCGGACCTTGCTGGAATGACGGCGGCTACAGCGGACCTGTTGGTGGGCGCGACGGACTGAACTGGCTTCAGGCAGGCTTTCACCTCGCGGAAAACGCACGACCGCACGCAAGGGCGCGGGGCGAGCGCCGACAAGCCGAGGTGATGCTTCACCACAGCCCCCTCGTACCAAAGGCCGCGCGCCATGGGTGAGCACGACACCCTGTTCAAGCGCGTGTTCAGCGTGCCGGAGTACGCGGCGGCCGAGCTGGCGAGCGTGCTGCCTCGCACGCTCGTGAGTGCGGTGGACCTGAGTCAGCTCGTCCTGGTGAACGGCTCGTTCGTGGACGAGACGATGCAGCACCGCCATGCGGACCTGCTTTTCCGCGCGCCCCGGCGCCGGAGCCGGAGTCGGGGCGCGCGGAAGGGACGGCGGCGCGGGGGGCAGGCGAAGATGGTCTACTTCTACTTCCTGTTCGAGCACCTGAGCCGGACGGACGCACTGGCAGCGTTTCGGCTGCTGCAATACATGGAGCGGATCTGGGCGCAGCTTCTGCGTGAGGATCCCACGCTGGAGACGTTGCCGCTGATCGTGCCGCTGGTGGTGCACCACGGGGCGGGCGGGTGGCGGGGGCCGCGGAGCCTGCATGAGATGATCGAGGGTGTCGACGAGTTCCCGGCGCTCCGGCCGTTTGTGCCGAACCTGGAGTTGCTGATCGACGACCTGGCGCTGCACACGGACGGTGAGCTTCAGCAGCGCCCGATGCCGCCCGTGCCCAAGCTGGCGACGTGGCTGCTGCGCGATGGCCGCGACGTTCGGGAGCTGCTGCGGCACGTGCCCGCGTGGGGAGCCGACCTGGAGCACGTCGCACGCGCGCAGCCAGGTGAACTTGTTGCGCTGCTGGGCTACATTCTTTTGGTGGCGGGCGTTGAGTCCTTGCAGGCCGTCCGCGACACAATCGTCCTCCATGCTCCCTCCACAGAGGCTTCCATGATCTCTATTGCCGACCACCTCATCGAACAAGGGCGCGAGCTGGGCGACCTGAATGCGTTACGCAGGGTGCTTCGGCTGCAGCTCACTAGCCGCTTCGGGCCGTTGTCGGCGGAGTTCGAGACGCGGCTCAACGCGGCGGACTCCGAGCGGCTGGAGTTGGCCGTGTCGCGCGTGCTCACTGCGGCACACCCCGCCGACGTGCTGCCTTCGGACTGAGCGTCGCGTCTGTCGGCGCGCACGCCGCGGTTCGCGAGGTGGGTCTGATGGCGTCTCGCTGCGGCGGCTGGCCCAGCGTGGGGGTCTGCACGCAGCCGCAGCGGACCAGCTGGCGGGGGTGAGCGACTGAGCAGCGCGTGTTTTGGCGACCGAGTCCGTAATGAGGACTTGAACGGGCCTCACCCCACGCCTGCGAATAGCGAGCTGGTCGTCATGCCGAGACCTGCGCCGATCCGGTGCAGCGATCGGAACGTGATGTTGATCCTCCCGCTCTCGACCCGTGCCAGGTACGCGGGATCGAGCCCTGTGGCTTCCGACATCGCCTCAAGCGTCCACCCGCGTCGATCACGCTCACGTCGGATCGCCGCGCCGAGGGCACGCAGTTCCCTCTCCGCTTCGTCGGAGGTGTGGGATCGAGTTCCTTGACGACGCGGCACAGGAACCTGTGAAGCGCGTGTCGGTGGAACTTGACCATGACACAGAAATCAATTTACTCTGTTGTGATGTGGGACACCTACGTAAAGCGCGCGCCATCCAAAACGTCGTTTGCGCTTCTTGTTGCGCTCGTTGCGGGCTGTTCGGGAGACGAAGGTCCCCGGCCACTCGCCGGAGACCCCTCCTTGCCAAACGAAGTCGTCTCCCACGTTGACGTGGGCCCGACGAACGTGGTCGTCCCGCCCGAAGCGGGTTCAGAGGCCACCGAGCCCGCCGACACCGCCGAAGCGGAACCCTCGCAGTTGACCCTTACTCAGGGGGCAAACCTCAGGACCATCTACGAGGAGGTGCTCCAGGGATGCGGACGAAACGGTTGCAGTCCGCAAGCCACTAGCGCTCTGCGTCGAGCTGACATCCACATGTCTGTCGCTGTCGATTCCGGGTTGATCCAGCACTATCGTTTCAGCGAGCGCACCTTGCCGTGCTACGTGAGCGATTCCAACAGAGAGCGTGGGGACAACCACGAACTGCACATCGCCTGCGACCTCGAGGTGACACACGTATCGCCACCGCCGGCCGACGAAGGTGCGCGTGTCGCCGCGGCCCCCGATGTCCAAGCTGAGTGTCGCACGTCAGACGGCCGCGCAATCCTCGACGTAGCCGACATCGCGTTCTCCACAGATCTTTCGGCCAGCCCTCTTGACGCCCCCGTGCTCGCAACCGCTTCGAACGTGATGCGCTGTTGGCTCCATGGGGGAGAGCAACTCTTCATCGAGCTAAAGAGGCAGCGGCGATCGACGTCGTTCGATGGGTACGGCTATGGATACTGAATTGGTGCGCTTGCGCGTCACGCAGGTGTCGATCGTCCTGCCGGTCGCACTGTTTGTGTTCGCCGCGCGCGGAACGCCGGCAATGGCTCAAGGGGATCAGTGCGCGAGAGAGGGCGCCCGAGTCGCCAACTGTCAAGAACACGCCGAGCAAGCGGCGGAACACCGGATGGGTTTGTGTGGGGATGCGTGTGAGCGACAGGCCTATCAGTGCTCGCGTCAAGCTCGCGGATCATACGCGAGGGAATTGTGTGATGAGCGGGAGGGGATCTGTTTCGACGAACGCTGCGCCTCGGGTAGGGTGACGCCCGAGCGCCTAGAGCGGATTTGCCAGGCCGAGTATCGGGCCCACGACGCGTGCGTCGATAGGCAAGAGGCTCATGCGGCCGAGGCTCAACGTCAGCGAGCAAGCGAGCACGCCTCTGCGGCGAGGCGATACCTCGAAGAGGCCCAGGGTCTACGTGCACTGGCTAATCTTGAAGGTGCAGAGGCCGCGCTTCAGCGTGGTGATGGGGATGCTCGCAACGCGGGGGAGGCTTCCGCAAGCCTGAGAGCGTCCTTCCAGGCAGAGCGCGAGCTTGTCGCGGAGACGGTCGTACGCGGTGCCCTCGAGCGCGCCCGGGCGGCCGCAGTCGTCCACGACTTGGAGACGCAGATCCGGTCGTTGGAGGAAGTCGTGGGCATCATGTCGAGGACCGGTTCAGCGCAAGCGGAACTGTCCACCGTGTTTGCGGACTATGAGGAGTCGGCTCTAGAGCGTGCCATCGAATTGGCAAATGAGGCTGCCGCCACGCAGCGGTGGGATGGCGCCGTAGAGGCGTTGATCTGGACGTCTCGGGTGACGTTCCTAAAATCGAGGCCGAGCGCCCTGTTTGCAGGTCGGTTGCGCGAGACCGGAATGAGAGTGCACCAAGCAGCGCTGGACGCATGCATTGAAGCCGCGGCCCAGGGCCGCCTGGACGCGCTTCCCGCTCTGGAGCGTACCGTCACGGCCATCGAGGAAAGCGTCAGACCTGATTCGGCGTTCCGGGCTGAGATGACCAGACATCGTCTAGAGACGAACGATCAACTCAGGCGCCTCGAGATGGAAGGCCGATTGACGGAGGCTAGAGCGTATCGCGAGGCTGGGAACCTGGCCGGTGCTCAAGCCTCGCTGAGCCTCGCTGAAGAGGCGGTGGGACGGATGGGCGCTACGTCGGCCGACCGTGTGAGGATCGTCCGTGAGGAGGAGGCGATTCGACGTGCGGGGCTTGAGCCGCTGCTCGTGACAGCGCGTCAACTGGAGAGACAGGGTGAATATAGGTCGGCGCTCAACCTCTATCTTGAAGTTGGAGCCCTCCAAGAAGCGCGGGCAGGCATCCAGCGGATCGAAGACCGTCGTCGATTCCCACGACGAGCACGACGCTTCTCGCTCGTTCTACCCGCTGGGGGACAGTTCTATGCTCGACGTCCAGGCGCTGGACTCGCGGTGCTCGCGGGCTATGTGGGGTCTGCCATCGGGACAGCGTTTCTCTTGCGCGCCTCCACGAACGAAAACGAGCGCTACGAACACTTCCTGACGACGGGAGAGTCCTCGGCTGCGGGACGGGCCCACCTGCGTTCCCGGCGTCTCTATCGCGCTGGGATGGGATTCGTCGGGGGGATCGGCATCACCTGGTTTATCAGCTTCTCGACCGCAGGCGGAATGGCGAGGCAATACAACGTCGAGGTACTTGGCCTCCCGTAGGCCGCACGAGGCCGCACGAGGCCGCACGCGTGGCAGACTGAGCTGCGACGTCAGCTCGCCGTGACGCTAGCGATCACGTGCTGCCCGCCGTGGTTGCTCTCGAACGCGCGCTCGAGCTGCAGCCCGAGGTCACGAACCCGCGGAGGCGGCGTCAGCAGCGCCGCACGCGAGCCTTCGGGCAACGCGCGCACCAAGGTGCCCACGCGCTGATAGAGGTTCTGCAACGTGCGGGTGTCGCCCACGCGCAGGCCATAGGGCGGGTTCGTGACCACGGTGCGCGCGCCGAGGGTGCCATCCACGAAGATGGGCGCGTCGCTCAGCGCAGCCACCGTGAAGTCGATCAGCTTGGCCACGCCGGCGCGCTCGGCGTTGTCGCGCGCGGACTCGATCACCCCGCGTCGCGGTCCGACCCCAGCAAGCGCGGCAGCGCAGCCCGGCCAGGCGTGTCGAGGCGCGCGCGCACGGCGGCGAAGCGCGCGACGTCGTGGCAGGGCGCGACCTCGAACGCGAACGCACGGCCGGCGCCCGGCAAGCGACCGGAAGCCAGCAGCGCGGCCTCGATCATGACGGTGCCCGCGCCACAGAACGGGTCACCCAGCGGCGTGTCACCGGCCCAACCGGAGGCCACCACCAGCGCGCGCGCGAGGTCCGCTCGCAGCGGCGCCTTGCCCGTGGCCAGCCGGTAGCCGCGCCGGTAGAGGGGCTCACCGCTGGTGTCCACCGACACGCTGAACTGGTTCTCGTTGCCGTCCACGTGCACCCGCGCGTGGGGCTCGCTGCTGTCGGGCTCGAGCGCGTCCACGTTGGCCACGCCGAACGCCTCGGCGATGGCGCGCCGCGTCCGGTCGGCGATGGCCTTGGTGTGATAGAGCCGGCTGCGCAGGCTGCGCACGCGCACGTCCACCGCGATGCCGCGCGGGATCCAGGGCTTCCACTCGAGCTGCTTCAGCTTGCGCACCAGCTGCGGGAACTGCGACGCCGAGAAGCTGCCCAGCTCCACGCGCACCCCCGTCGCCAGGCCGAGGCCCAGGTTCAGCGCGCCGATCACGCTCAGCTGGTCGCCGGGCGCTGCTTCCACACGCACGCAGTCCGCCGCCACGGAGACCGTGCAGCCGGTGAGAGCCAGGCGGCCGAGGAGGGCGCCCACCTCCGCTGCCAGCAGCTTCTCGAGCCCAGGCGCGCAGGTCACCAAGAGAGTCATGCGTCAGCGGTATCCGCGCTGGGCGAGCGCCTGCCGGCCCTTCGCGATCTTCACGCGCAGCGGCAGGATGAAGTCCATGCTCACGGTGTGCGTGTTCTGCGACTGGGCCCGGGTGGTGTGCCACTTGGACAGCGAGAGGCGCGCGATGGCGCGGATGAACTCGGCCCCCTCGCTCCCGTACTTCATGCGGAAGTTGAGCAGGCCGAAGGCGCTGGTCACGATCTCGAGCTCGCCCGTGGTGATGTTGCCGAGGGCCACCTCGTCCAGCAGGTGGGCCCGCAGGATGCGCCCGCGGCGGCGCACCAGGGCGATGATCATGCCGATGAACGCGGTGACGAACGCGAACCAGATCAAGATGCTGAAGCAGAAGATGGCGCCGCCCTTCTTCGCTCATGCCCGCGAAAGGTGGCGCCGCCGTTCCACATGGCGTGCAGCATCACGGCGAGACCGTAGCCGAACAGGGGCCCGAGGGCGCGCAGCGCGGGGTGGCGCCCTTCGCGTGCCAGGCCGAAGCCGATGCCCGTCATCGACGTGTAGACCGGGTGACCCCACGGAAACAGGATGCCGCGCAGCACGAAGTTGGCGCCCATCCAGCCAGGCCACCGTCGGCTGCAGCGCGCCCGTAGTAGAGGACGTTCTCCACGGCGGCGAAGCCCAGCGCCACGAAGCTGGCGTAGATGATGCCGTCCACGATTCCGTCGAACTCGCGCTTGAGGAAGAAGAACATGCCGAACACGGCCATGCCCTTCCAGAACTCCTCCACGATGGGCGCGCAGATCACGGCGCCCACGATGTCGCCCGCTTCGGCGCCGTACATGCTGCCCACCGCTTCGCCGACGAGGCTGTTGATGGTGACCGAGAAGCCGCAGGCCGCGATGCCGCCCCAGAACAGGCAGCCCAGGAGCGCGTACCACGGCTCCGGGTCGTAGCGGTCCAGCAGGCGCGGGAAGGTCAGGTACATGACGCCGGCGGGAAGGCGAGCACCGCGCCCATGCACATGTACGCCAGGATGGCGCCCTGACCGGCCAGCACGCGGGAGGCCCACGAACCAGACGATCAGCTGCAGGAACCCCAGCAGCATCCCGATGATGTAGAGGCCGAGGCCGATGTGCCGACGCGTACGTTCGGGATCAGGAGAGACACGCGGCGAGGGTATGACCTGTTGGCGCGGGCGTCTAGCGCGGTCCCCCGCCTGGGCCTCCGGATGGTGAAACGCGACGAGCCCCAGGGGAGGGGCTCGGTGCGTTCGTGGAAGGGCGGCCTGCCGCGGGGGGCTGGCAGGTCGCGCTCTGGGCTCACTTCTTGGCGGGGGCGGGGGGCCGCGGTCTTGTCGACCGGTGCGGCCACCGTCTTGCCCTGGGCCTTCTGGGCCTTCTCGTAGGCGTCGGGGGCGGTGGCGTTCCAGCCGTAGCCAATCTGCGCGTCGATCAGCCCCTGCGTGCCGGGGCCCACGATGCCGTCGGTGTCGTAGCCGAACGAACCCTGCAGGCTCAAGACGGCCTTCTCGGTGCCGGCACCGAAGTCACCGTCCACCTTGATGGCGTAGCCCAGCGTGACCAGCTGCTTCTGCAGCGCCGTGACCGCTTCCCCTTGGAACCATTCTTCAGCATCTTGCTCATAGTCTTCACCCTTCGTTCGCAATGTTGGCCTCGCGGGCACCGTGCGCGCCGCGTGACGTCCGCCATCTAAGCACGAAGCAGACCAAGGTGGGTGATCGCAGCGCGCGACGTTTCCGCGACGAAAAACGCCGGCTCGCCTCCGCACGGCGATCTCGCTGAGAGATCACCCGTGGGTGCGAACCGGCGCTGTGTGGGCTCGAGCCTACGCCGCGGGGCGCAGGCGCAGGTCACTCCGCGGGCGCGGGAGCAATGGGAGCCGCCGGAGCGGGCGCACCCTCGGCCGGAGCCGCCGCGGGCATGCGCGCGTGTGCCGGAAGCTCGCCGTCCAGCGCGCCGAGGAACGCCACGATGTCGGCCACCTGCGCGTCGGTCAGCTCCAGGTTCAGCTGCACCTGGCCCATGATGCGCACGGCGCTGGCCAGGTCGGCCTGCGAGCCGTCGTGG
>JADJJE010000007.1 GCA_016706685.1 Sandaracinaceae bacterium
TCCAGCTGCCGACCACCCGGAGGCGGTGCGCAACGCGAACCGGTGCACCTTCGAGGGCAGCGCCTCAGGAACGTGTTGGTGATGACGGGGGTGGCGCGCTCAGGCGACGCCGGTCCGCGCGGCTCCCACGGGATGCCAAAGCGCTCGCGCCCGCAACGGGTGGCAAGCAACCGCTCCCATCGCGCGGCCGGTGCTCCGCGTGCGCTGATCCAGCAGAAGTTGGCGTGGATGGGCTGGCGGTCTCCACTCGCCCGCCAATGCCATCCCCAGCACCCGCTGCGCCGCAGGTGTCAGCTGCAGCTCGTCAGCGCACTCTCTCCCGAACTTCGCCACGAACGGAGTCGTAGTCGGGCGGCGCGAGGCTGGAAGTTTCGTGCCGTAGCGCTGAGTACCAGGCCACGGTCTCCGCGTAGGCGTTGCCACGCCCGACGGCACGAAGCGGCCTTCCGATGCGAGAGCCGGCGGGTCTCGAACATCTCCGCGTAGACGTGGCGTGCGCCCACCAGAAGGTCTCGGGATCGACGCGAGTAGGAAGCTCTGCCCCGCGTTGTCCCGACCTTTATGGGCCGGTGGAGGTCGCGGACGCCGGAGGGCGCGCGCGGCACCGTCGGGCGCCAGCACGGTTGCCCAGATCTGCGGGATGGGCGATACACGCGGCCGAAGGGGTCGTCGAAGAAGTCCGACTGCGCCGCCACGGCGACGCTGATGGACCATCGCTGCAGCCAATGCTGCCGCCGAGGAGGCGCGCGCGTCGCGCATCGTGAAAAGCCTCCAGCAGGGGGCAGCCGCCGAGGGAAGCAGACGGGGACGCGGTCTGGCGGCTGGTGGTGTGGATCACAATGCCTCGTGCATGCAGTCTCTGCAGCATCCGCGGAGAGCCGCTGCGCTGAAGGCCGGCTCACGGCAGCGGCGCTGGCAGCGCCGCTCGGACCGCAACATGCGGCCCCAGACCGCGTCGTAGGGTGGACCTGCGTGGCGGCGCTGTCCCCGCACCATGGAGGCCTGCACGTTTGGCCCGCGAGAGGCCCTGCTCCAAGTTGAAGCCGTTGGCGCGACCGCGGGCGCGCAGCTGCTGGGCGATGTCTCCGCTGCCAGCCCGCGCGCTGCAATGGGCCACCACGCGGCGTGCGGGGTTGCTGTCCACCACGCTCCAGTCAGGGTGTTCGGGGTCCATCCACACGCCCCGCCGAGTGGCTGACGTCGAACTCGGCGCCCAAAAGACGGCTGTCATCACCTTTAACTGCGGAGGCGCGCTTCGGGGCGAGCCAGCGCGTGAGGCTCTCGGCGCTCACCCACTGCACACCGGGGTACGGCGCGATTACCGCGGACCTCACGGCAGCGGATGCCCGCGCGGTCGTGGTCACGCCGCGAGACGGCCACCAGAGACAGGCCCGGCGCCGCGGCCACGAGCAGCATCAGCAGGAGCTTGCGCTTCATCTCACTCGACTATAGCCGCCGGCCGGGCACGAGACAGATATGACGACGATGAACGGAAATGGTATTTCTTGTCATGTTTATCAGGAACCACTCCCCGCGCGCTATGCCAGCATCCTCCACCGCAATGGAAAGGCAATGGCGATGAAACTCGGATTCATGGTTGGTTGCTCGGGCGCTGGTGGAATATTATCGCCAGGGTGAAAGGCCTGGAGCACTGCAGGTGCGTTGGCTGCCAACAGTCTGCCCGTGACTAAGGTGCAAGGAAACCAGGCGCCTGGGTTACGACTCCGTCTGGACCGCCGAGGCGTGGGGCTCGGTGCGTTCTCGCCGTTGGCTTGGATCGGGGCACAGGCCACCAAGATCAAGCTTAGCACCGGCATCAGGCAGATCCCCGGGCGCTCGCCGATTAGCACCGCCATGGCGACTGTGACCATGGACGCGCTCAGCAGAGCCGCTTCATCGCTGGGCCTCCCCAATGGCGGCCTGGTGGTGCGGAGGGCTGGCACGGTCGGGCCAGCAGCCGAGACGCTCACGTGGGTGCGAAATTACGTGACCATCGTGCGCCAGATCTTCAAGCGCGAAGGCGCCGCTTTCGAGTTCGACGGCGTGATGGATCCTTTGGGAACCGGCAGCGCAATTCAGGGCAAGCCGCTGAAGAGCATCCTGCAACATGCAACGTCCCCCCATCTACGTGGGCGCGCTGGCGCAGGAGGCGCAAAAGAGCAGGCCGGTGAGCTGTTGGTGACCGCCTCCTGCTGACCAGCTTCACGGCGGACGACCCCAAGTTCGTGCTCGACAAGCTCAGCGCGGGCTTCTCGCGAAAGTGCGCGGCAAGAGCACTTGGCCGACTTCGGCATCGCCCCCACGGTCGTGGTGGTCACCTCCGACGACCTCGAGGCTGCGCGCATGCCCTCAAGCAGCAGCTCGGCTTCTGCATCGGCGGCATGGGGTCGAAGACCAAGAAGCCACGAGGACTTCTTCGCACTCGGGCTTCGAGGGGAAACGGGTACATCCAGAACCTGTGGTTCGCGGGCAAGCGTCAGGAGGCCATCATGGCCGTCACCGACGAAGATGGTGGACGCCGTGTACCTGAATGGGCAGCAAAGGTTGCGCATCCGCGACCGGTTTCGCGCGCTGGCGCGAGTCGGCGTGGGCACCATGGTGGTGAGCTCCATGGACCTGGACGTGCTGCGCTTCATGGCGGGCTGAACGCCGGTAGCCTACGCTCGCTCGCGAGGGCGCAGGAAGTGTCTCTCGGCGTCCCGCGGGCAACGGAAGCACCAAGCATCAGCAGGTCGGCTGAAAGTTCACCAACCCCGCGCGGGGCGCAAGCCAGAGGGGCTTCGTGGCGGAGCTCTGCGGGAGCCACTGGGCGATGCGGTGGTGGAGCCACAAATCGGGGGCACAGGCGGCGTGGCGCTCGACGAAGCTCGCGAGGCCTGCTTCTGGATCGTCAACCACGCGATCATCAGGCCCTTCTACGACATCGAGTACAACACCGGAAGCCCCCAAGGTGTTTCGCTTCGGCGACTCGAAGGTGGAGGTATCGCTGCCCACGTCGCAGGGCTACCGAGGCTACGCGATGATGCCGCTACTCAACCTGGCCGTGCGGCGGCGCTACCTCTTGGTGGGCGGCCCCGGGCGCGGCTCAAGACGGTGATCGCCACGCTGCTGGGCATCCTCCTCCGGCTACAACCTGACCGAGGTGAAGCAGGGCATCCAGCACGGCCGGCCGCAGATGACCATCGCTGACCTGCTGGGGAGCCCGCTGCCCAACACCGCGATCAACACCGCGCGCTTCCAAGACATCCAGATCGCGTGGCGTCGCTGGCTGGGCATGCGCGTCAAGATCATCCGACGAGTACAACCGCATCCCCACGCGCGCGCGGTCCCGCGCTGCTCACGGTCATGGCGGACAACTACGCCGTGAGTCTACGACCAGATCTACGAGTGCCCGCCGGCCGCCTGGTTCCCTCACGGCCAACGACGACGCGGGTGGCGGCACCTACCAGGTCATCGAGGCCCTGCGCGACCCGTCGACGTGGTGGTGAAGGCGCTGCACTTCAACACGCGCTTCCTGGACGGGCTGCTCACGCGCATCCAAGAGGGGGCGTGGCCCCGCGGGCATGGTGCCGCCCGAGATCGTCTTCACGCAGGCCGGGCTGGACCGCCTACTCGAAGGGGATCCGCGCCGTGCGCGTGCCCCTCGCGCTGCCGCGCCGGCTGCGAGTTCTTCACGAGGGGGTTCGAGTTCTTCGAGGCGGGCGGACGGCGGCTCCGAGTACATGACCAAGGACACGCATGAAGGTGGCCGGCGTGCCCTCAACAGCTTCGCCGACTGCCCGGGCGGCAAGGACACGCAGCTGGACCTGAACGCGCAGACGCAGAACGGGCTCTCCGTGCGCGCGCTCGCGGCCATGCTGGTGTTCATCAAGGCCGCGGCGTACTTCCGCGGCAACGCCGAGCGGAGGGTTCGAGGACGTGCGCCGGGTGCTGCCCTTCGTGCTGCACGGACCGGCTCGCGCAGAACCGCGGCGCGGCCTTCTTCGACCAAGGCGGCGGCGGCTCGCTGCGCCTGGACCAGGTGAGCTGGATCCGCGGGCTATTCGAGCACGGCCTGCCAGACCTACGACCGCCTGGGCCGGGACACCGAGGACACCGTCACCACGCTCATGGAGAGCTCGGAAACCGAGTCCGGGGCCTCGACGGGGTGGAGCTGCCCGAGGTGGAGCAGCCCTCGACGCCATCGAGGCGCCAGCTGCGCAGCATCGAGGCGGGCGGCAAGCTCTACGGCCCATGTTCGACGACATCCTGGCGCTGAAGTACCTGCACCGGCGCTACACCAACTACCGCGTCTGGCTGCGGAGCCGCGCGTGAGCGAGGCCGCTGCGTCGGCGTTCCATGCCGCGCTCGCGGCGCGCCGTCACTACCTGAACGCGGTCTTTCGCCAGGACAGGCCGGGCGTGGACCCCGACATGTTCCTGCACCACCTGGGCGGCGTGGTGGGCCCGCTGGTGGACACCCTTTCGGGCGGCGACACCGAGCGCGCCGAGGACCTGACCACCGCGCTCTACCGCCTGAGCCTGCGGGCCCATCGTCAGGGCCTCTTGGGCGGGGACTCGCCCAGCCGCGCCATCGCGCGGGCGTTCGCATCCACGCTGCCGGTGCTGCTCGCGGTGTTCCCCGAGCGCGCGCGCGACCTCTCGCTGGCCGTCTGCAACGCGGCGCTGCGTCTCGAGCGCTTGGACGCTCAGCGCCGACCGCTGGCTGGGCGGCATGGAGTCGCTGGGGCCTTCGTGCGCCGATGTGGACGCGCTGTTCGCGCTGGGGCTGGTGCTGGCGTGGCGCGAAGGCGCAGCCCGAGTTCCGTGCTGCGGCGCGCGAGCGCTTTGAAACTGTCGCCCGTGCTGCGTCGCACCACGCTGGGGTGGAGGCGCTCGGCCCGGACGCCGAGCGACGCTTTCGCGGCACCGCTGGACACAGGCCCGCTCGGATCCCCGAAGTGGTGGCGCGTGTGGGTGGCTTCGTGGGCTTCGGCGGCATGTTCCGTGACCCGCCGCTGGTGGTCGCGGCCGAGGGCGGCTCTTCGCGTTCGACTCGCACGCCCCCACCGAGGTCTTTGCCGACGCCTTCGGCGCCACGCTGCGCCCCGTCGCCGAGACCCCCAGCGACCAGGTGGACGCAGCGCCCTCCCCGGTGGCGCTCAGCGAAAAGGGCGACGTCTCCATGGGCGACGCGAGGGCCCAGCTGCCTCTCCTCGCGCGGGCGCCAGCAGCCGGCCTATGCGGACGGCGCACTGGTCGTCACGGTGCCCGAGAGCCACTTCGTGTTCGTGGTCGGTCGGAGGCCGCTCCCGCATGAGCGCTCCGGCCGCGCTGCCCTCGCTCGAGAGCCTGCGCGAGGCCTGGCTCGCGGCGTGGCCCGAGGCCAGCACCGTGTTCAGCCGCTTCACGCGCCTGCGCTCGCCCATCTTGTGCATGAGCGCGGACGAGGAGAAGCGCGAGGGCTTAGTGGGCTCGTTCGCGATGATCCGCCTCACCGATCTGTCCGTGGTCATCTCGCTGCCCCAGATCCAGAACCGCGGCCTCGAGGGCTTCGCGAAGGAGATCCTGGCGCACGAGGTGGGCCACCACGTGCACGCGCCCGGCAACCTGCGCGACCAGGGCCGCCTGCTGGCGCGCATCCGCCGGCGACCTCGGCGGAGACCTGCACGCCCACGCGCCCATGGCGGCCAACCTGTACGCCGACCTGCTGCTGAACGACCGCCTGGCACGCTCCGCCGGGCTGAACATGGCGGGCGTGTACGCAGCCGCTTCGCGTCCCGGACCCGGACCCGCTGTGGACGCTCTACATGCGCACGTACGAGCGCCTCTGGGGCCTCAAGACGGGCACGCTCGGGCGCACCGACCTGTCCGCCACCATCGAGCGCGACGCGGACTTGTCGGCGCGCATCGTGCGCATCTTCCGCTCGAGCTGGCTCGAGGGCGCCAGCTCCTTTGCGCGCATCCTGCGGGTACCTGCTGCAAGCCGCGCGTGACGGAAAGGCACCGCAGCTGGGCGACTGGCTGGACACCACCATGTCGCACGGCGGTGACCAGATCCCGGATGGCCTCGTGGAGGACGAGGCGTTCGGCGGCAAGACCGAGGGGCGGCATGCCGGTGCACCCGAGCGAAGACCCCAGCATCGCAGGCGACGCGAGTGGAGCGGGCGGCGCCGAAGCCGGCGAAGGCGACGACGACGGCGAGGAGGCGAGGGCGAGGGCGAGGACGGGAAGCCGACGAGCGGGGCGCACAAGGGGTCCGCGCCCAGGCCCTGGTGGCGTGTCGAAGGGCGGTGCGGGCCTGCCCGACCGCCGGCCGATGACGCGCAGCCCCGCCGAGTACGTGGACATCATGAAGGCGCTCGCCGTGAAGCGAGACCCGCGTGACGTGGTCATCCACTACTACAAGGAGCTTGCCCGCGGGCGCCTGATACCCTTCCCCCGCCGAGCTGCAGACGCGCGCCGGCGACCCGCTGCCCGAGGGCTCGAGCGTGGGAGCCGGGGTCGTCGCTCGAGCGCATCGACTGGGGTGCAGACGCTGCTGCGCAGCCCCGTGGTCATCCCGGGCGTCAGCACCGTGGAGCGCAGCTATGGCGTCACCGACGGCGGCGAGCCTGAGCGCAAGCCACCGGACCTCTACGTGGGCGTGGACTGCTCGGGGTCCATGGCCAACCCGGCTCAGCGCCTGAGCTACCCGGCGCTGGCGGGCACCGTCATCCTCTTGAGCGCCCTGCGCGCCGCGGCGCGCGCCATGGTGTGCCTGTCGGGCGAGTGGCATGGCCAGGGCACCTTCCGCGAGACCCCCGGCTTCGTGCGCGACGAGCGCGTGTTGTTGGGCACGCTCACCGACTACCTGGGGACCGGCTGCTCGTTCGGGCTGCCGCGCGCTCCAGCAGACGTTCGTGGTGCCCGGCCCGTTCGTGCGAAAGACACACATCCTGATCGTGTCGGACAGCGATCTGTTTCGCGAGATCGACGGAACGGTGGGGGCTGGGACACCCTCGCGCAGGCCGTGAAGAACGCGGGCGGCGGGGCCACCGCGGCGCTCAACCTGTCCACGCAGACCGCTGGGTACGAGCCCTTCCTGGCGAAGCTGCGGGCGGCCGGGGTGGAGCCGCACGCGGTGTCGAACGAGGCACAGCTGGTGGAGTTCGCGCGCGTTCGCCCGCAAGACCTACTCGAAGGAGCCCGAAGCGCGGGCAGGAAGACGGGCATGAGCAGCACCACCACTAGCCACCTATCGGTCGAGCGGCTGTGTCGCCGCCTGAGCGCCATCCCCAGCGTGTTCGTCGAGGCTCCGCGCGAGGGCCGGCGCCGCTGGTCACCCACGCCATCTTGCACGACATGGTGCTGGTGCAGAGCGACGCGCCGCCTTCGGACGCGCTCCTCGGGCTCTTTCGCAAGAGCCCCGCGGCCAAGAAGCCCAAGAAGGGCGCCAATGACACCGCGCCCGCGCAGCGGAACTTCCTGGGCCGAGTGCTGGCCTGGCTGCTCATGGACGAGGCCTTCCGTGGCCTCGCCGCCGCGCGCCTCGAGCTGGCCGTCACGGAGTCCATGACGGTGCTGGAGGTGGTGGCGGCGCGGCAGTTCCTGGACGACGCCGACCGCCGCGAGGAGCTCGTGCGCCTGGTGCTACGCCACCTCGAGCTGGCCCCCGAGGGCGAGGCGCCGGCCGACGCCGAGGACCGCCTGAGCGCGCTCGACAGCGTGCGTCGCGTGCGCCTGCTGCAAGAGGCCCGCGCCGCCGAAGACGCGCGCCGCAAGCGCGAGGCCGAGCTGGCCGCCGAGCTGGCGAAGAAGCAAGCCGAAGAGCAGGCGGCTCGCTACGACAGGGAGTATTGAGATGAGCATCCCCGACGAGTGGCGCGCGCGCTCTCCGCGCATGACCGAAGCCGGCTACCAGGGCATCGAGGCCCTGCTGCAGCACGTGGACGCGCCGCGCTGGAACCACACCATCGGCGACCGCGTGGGCGACGCCGAGGCCGCCGCGCTCGACACCTTTCGGGAGCAGTGCGCCGAGGCGCCGCTCGAAGCCGGTGAGCGCCCCTCCGAGGCGCTGCTCGAGCGAGTGCGCGCGCAGGTGGACCAGACCTTCGATCTCGCGCAGCGCTGGCCCGAAAGGGCTGGACCCGCGCCGTGACTGGGACGCCGTGCCCACCTGCTCACGCGAGGGCCTGGCGTCGCGCTTGGTGGACTTCGTGCCGCGCGAGCTGCCACTCCACGACGCGGTGCTGTACACCACCTCCGGCACCAGCGGGCACGCGCTCTCGGTGCTGCACCACCCGGGCGCCGTGGCCAAGAACCACGCGTTCGGGAGCGGGCCCTGGCCGAGCACGCCATCGCCACCGCGTTCGAGCCGGGCAAGCCGGGCACGGTGAACCTGTGCGCGCAGCGCGAGACCTTCGTGTTCGCCACGTGCTTCACGGTCTGGAACCAGTCGGGCTTCGCCAAGCTGAACCTGCCCGACCACGCCTGGGCTGGGGGCGCCGCGAGCCGCGAGCGCTTCCTCACCGAATTCGCGCCGCAGCTGGTCACGGCCGACCCGCTCACGCTGGCCAGCATGCTGGAGCTGGACGTGCCGGTGCGTCCGCGCGCCATCTTCTCGAGCGCGCTCATGCTGGACCCGGCGCACGCCGCCGCTGCGGCCGCGCACTTCGACTGCCCGGTCATCGACTTCTACGGCGCCACCGAGGTGGGCCCCATCGCGGCGAAGCTCCCGGGCGCGCCGGGTCACGTGCTGTTGCTGCCCGACCTCTTCGTGGAGGTGCTGGACGAAGACGGCCTGCCCCTGCCCGACGGTGAGGTGGGCGAGCTGACCTTCACCGGCGGCCGCAACCCGTACCTGCCGCTGGTGCGCTATCGCTCGTCGGACCGCGGGGCGCTCGGCACCTGCACCCTCGCCGATGGCCGCAAGGCGCGCGTCATCCTGGGCCTCGAGGGCCGGGAGGCGGTGCACTTCCGCGCCCGCAACGGGAGCCTCGTGAACTCCGTGGACGTGGGTCGTGCGTTGCGCGACGTGGGCCCGTTCGTGCAGCACGAGGTGCACCAGCGCGCCGACCACAGTGGACGTGCGGCTGAGCCCGGCTCCGTCCATCCCCTCGTCCGTCGAGGGCATGCGCCTCGCCATGGAGCGCGTGTTCGGACCGGGCATCGAGGTGCGTGTCGATCTGGTGCACGACTTTGGCCACGATGGAAAACCACGCACGTTTTCCTCGGAATTGAGCTAGCGCTTCTTAAAGCGCTACAGTTCGCCGCATGGAGAGCCTCACTCAGTCTCAGCTCGAAGAGAAGCTCGAGAAGCTGGAGTTGCTGATGCGCATCGGCACTGCGCTCTCCGCGGAGCGCAGCAAGGACCGGCTCATCGAGATGATCCTGCTCGAGGCCAAAGCGCTCTGCAACGCCGACGGCGGCACGCTCTACCTGCGCTCCGAGGACACGCTGCGCTTCGCGATCCTGCGCTCCGACTCGCTGGGCATTGCGCTCGGGGGCAGCACCGGCAAGCCCGTCACGCTGCCGCCGCTGCCGCTTCATGACCCCCTCACGGGCGAGCCCAACCGCAGCAACGTGGCCACGTGCGCGGCGCTGCTCAAAGAGTCCGTGAACATCCCGGACGCCTACGCCATCTCCACCGAGTTCGACTTCTCGGGCACGAAGGCGTTCGACGCGCGCAACGACTACCGCAGCCAGTCGTTCCTGACGGTGCCGCTGGTCAACAACGACGGCACCGTCATCGGCGTGCTGCAGCTGCTCAACGCGCAGGACCCGGAGACGGGCAAGGTGGTGCCCTTCCGCGCGGACCACCAGCGCGTGGTGGAGTCGCTCGCCTCGCAGGCCGGCATCGCGCTCGACAACCAGCTGCTGCTGGACGGCCAGCGGGAGCTGCTCGAGAGCTTCATCCAGATGATCGCCGCCGCCATCGACGCCAAGTCGCCGTACACCGGCGGCCACTGCGAGCGCGTGCCCATCCTCACCGAGATGATCGTGAAGGCCGCCTGCGACGTGACCGAGGGGCCGTTCCGCGACTTCACGCTGAGCGACGAGGAGTGGTACGAGCTGCGCATCGCGGCCTGGCTCCACGACTGCGGCAAGGTGACCACGCCCGTCCACATCATGGACAAGGCCACCAAGCTCGAGACCATCTTCGACCGCATCGCCGTGGTGCGCGCTCGCTTCGCGGTGCTGGAGCGCGACGCGCGCATCGCCATGCTGGAGGCCATCGCCAATGGCACACCGCGCGCCGACGCCGAGGCCCAGCACGCCCAAGCGCTGACCACGTTGCGCGAAGAGCTAGCCTTCCTCGAGAACGCCAACGTGGGCTCCGAGTTCCTGCCGGACACGGCGCGCGCACGCATCGCGGAGATCGGCGCGCGGCGCTACCTGGAGAACGGCAAGGAGCGCGCCCTGCTGGACGCCGACGAGGTCTACAACCTGCAGATCCAGCAGGGCACGCTCACCCAAGAAGAGCGGCTCATCATCAACGGGCACATGGTGCAGACCGTGAAGATGCTCGAGCGCCTGCCCTTCCCGCGCAACCTGCGGCGCGTGCCCGAGTACGCTGGCGGCCACCACGAGAAGATGGACGGCGGCGGCTACCCCAAGGGCATCTACGCGGGCGACATGAGCGTCCCCGCGCGCATCATGGCCATCGCCGACGTGTTCGAGGCGCTCACCGCGCAGGATCGCCCCTACAAGAAGGGCAAGACGCTGTCGGAGTCCATGAAGATCATGGCCTTCATGAAGCGCGACAACCACCTGGACCCCGAGCTCTTCGATCTGTTCGTGACCAGCGGCGTGTACCGCCAATATGGGCAGAAGTACCTGCCACCCGAGCTCATCGACCACGTGGACGAGGCCGCGCTGCTGGCCTTCCAGCCCAAGCCCTTCGAAGCGCCCGAAGCGCCAGTCCGCAAGCGTCGCTTCCTCGAGTTCCTGCCCGAGTACATGGAGGCCACCGTGGCGGGCGAGCTGCGCGGCCCCGCCTGAACGGCAGCGGGCGTGCGGGAGACCTTGATCGCGACCCGGTGGCCGCGTCATCATCCCGTCCGAGCGCACGGGTGTGCGCGACTCTGGCGCAGCAAGCGCCCCACACCAAAAGGCGAAACCGTGTCTGCATCCACGTCCCTTTCGAAGGCGCGCCCCGCTGCGCTCCTCACCCTGTTCGTGGCCCTGGCCCTCGTGGGCTGCGGCGGCGACGAGACCGCACCGCCGCCTCCCCGCCGCCCGGCACCGGCGTGGCCGCCCCGTCCCGGGCGTGCCCGGTCAGCCCATGGTGGCGCCGCCCGGTCAGCCCGTGGCCGTGCCGCCGCCCGGTGTCCCTGGGCAGCCAGTGGCGCCTGTCGCCATTCCGGTCCCGGGCGTCGCGCCCTCCGGCGGTGACTCCAACTTCGGTACCATCGCGCTCGCGCCCGGCTTCATGCCGGACCCGCACATGGCGGCTGGCGTCAGCGGCGGCAACATCGACGCGTCCACGCTGAGCCCCACCTGCCGCGGCCACATCAGCTCACGGCCCGACCACCTCTTCGTGGCCAGCGGCACGTTCAACCTGGTGCGCTTCCTCATCAACGCGGGGTCCAACGACACCACGCTGGTCATCCGCAAGCCCGACGGCACCTACCTGTGCGATGACGACGGCGGCGAGACGGGCATGAACCCAGCCGTGCAAGCCATGCTCATGCCGGGCACCTACCAGATCTACATCGGCAGCTACATCGGCGGGCAGAACTTCCCGTACAACTTGGCCGTCACCGAGAACCCGGCGTTCACGGACGCGCAGATCCCGGCCCCCACGGGCGCGGTCCCCGGCGCCGTCCCTGGCGTGATGCCCGGCGTCGCCGCCCCCACCGGTGGCGCCCCCTCCATGGCCACCGTGGCGCCCGGCTTCCTTCCGGATCCGCAGGTCCTCAGCGGCACGGCCGGTGGCACCATGCAGGCCAGCCAGATGAACGCGGCCTGCCGTGGCTTCGTCACCCCGACGCCCAACCACATCCTCACCACGTCGGGCAACTTCCCCAACTTGCGCCTCGTGGGCTCGGCCGCGCAGGACACCACCCTGGTGGTGCGCACGCCGGCCGGCACGTTCCTGTGCGACGACGACGGCGGCGGCAACTTCAACCCAGTCATCCAGGGCCCGGCGCCGGCGGGCACCTACCAGATCTGGGTGGGCAGCTACGCGGCTGGCCAGGCCATCCCGTACCGCGTGGCCATCACGGAGCGCCCGCAGCTGAACGCCCAAGGCTTCTGAGCCTGCGCTGAACACGAAGACGCCCCGGCGGACAGCAGTCCTCCGGGGCGCTTTTCGTCGACAGGGGCGCACATGGTCAGCAACCCACCAGAGCTGACACTGGAAGTGTGGAGAGTCGAAACTTGTCAAGTTCGTCTTGGATCACATGGCCGAGTGCATCGCGGTCAGAAATCGTCGTTACTGTGCGGGCTCTCCAAGACTCCACGCCACCGATCTGTCTGACGATCTCCTGTGGCCACTTTGAGATGACATCGCACCCCTCGACGACGATCGCATCGGCCAACTCACCCATTCCGCACCATGCCGCCGCCGAGGCCATATCCTCGTACAAGAGGTGAGCATCATAGTGAGTACCCGGGCGAGCTGAAAACAACCGGTATGCCGTCAAGAGACCCGAGAGAGTTAGGTCACCGAACAGAGCAAGCGGGCTCTGCCTCTTCAGGCTGTCGCAAACATTTGGAAACCGCATGGCGTGGCCGGCAACCGTGACACTATCGGGACCGCCTGTCCGTTCACTTTTTAGTCGGTGTGCAAGCGTCATCGTCACGACACTGGACACTCGCATCAACGAGTGAACATGAGTTGTTGGTCGATATGCATCGTTTCCACTCGTGCGCTCCAATACTACCCCTTGGAGAATTGGACCCACTCGCCGAACGATGTGGAGTGACTCGTACTCACTGAATCCAGGAAGTCCGCTCAACCAATCATTCGTGATATGCCGTCTCACTGACGACGTCAATCTAGTGCTCATGGGTTCACCTCGACAACTCGAACTCCCAAAGGCCCCTGTGATTGTATGTGTGAGATCTGCCGCGCAGACATCCCGGGCGGTCGAATTGTGAACTTGAAATCATACGCAATATTGGCAAGTTCATCAAGCACATCGATCCTTGCGCTTCCCCGCGTACCATATCTTACTTGGACGCGCCCAAGAAAGGAAATTTCTGTGCGTAGCCCACGGTCTCCGAACATTCGCTGGTACCTGTCCAGGACCCTTTGAGCATATCTGTGCTTGAGGGAACCGGCGTGGCGTCCGATGCCGCCAATCCTACGTTCAGCTCTCGTCGCAACTTCCTGAATTAGCTCCGCGTTCGTGCGCGTGGCCGTCTGTTCTGCGGCTGCTGGGACTGCGCCATGGGAGGAGAATCGGGATAAGAACCCTCCGAGAGCCATCCCTAGGGCGTCTTGAAGACTTGGTCCTGACGAGAAGTATCCATATTGGATTGACCTTCGATCTACTCCAAGATCTAAACCTTCATCTTCCAGTCTACCGAATAGGTCGTCCTGCCCTCCACACCTCTCAAGATGCGAATTTAGACCGAAGTTGCAGACCGATGCGTCCAGGAAACGAGCGATTCCCGCGACGAAATCGATAAACGAACCGGAGTGCGATACACCAGACTCTCGAAACTGTTGGTCTCGCCACAACCGCGTATAGCGAACTTGTTCCGCGGTGGGTGGCCCCGACGGACGTGGAGGACCGATCGTCGCTGGGGCAGTTGGCGGCGCTTGGCCCGTGATGATCAGCTCACCACCGGTCCCCATTCTGCACCCTGCTGTCGCGCCGCAGAAGTCCGAAGCGTAGTCCCCCCCGGAGTCAACCTCGATTGCCTCGTCGTCGGTCTGAAGACCCAACGGGTCACGAGCCTGGAGGAGGTTCCCGCTAACGTAGTGGTACCCGTTCATCGCCTCGCCGCCGCCCATCGCATGCACGCTCAGCGGGTCCACACTCGCCCAGCGGCCGAGCCGCGGAATCAGATACCGCTCGCCGAAGTACACCAGCCCGACCTCTTCGTCGGCTTCCTTCCCGGTGAAGCCCACGGGCTCGAGCTGCATGGACACCTCGTCCGTGCTCAGGTGCGTCTCGCGTGCGCCGTTCGGGTAGAACGTGGTGTGCTCGATGAGGTCGCCGCTCTGCAAGTCCACCACGGCGGCGGTGCTCTGCACCAGATCGCTGAGCGGCAACGTCAGGCGTTGGCTGCGCGTGAGCTCGCCGGTGCGGGGGTCGTCGGTGCCCCACACCAGGCGGGCGCCGCCGATGTTGTACTGACTCTCGGAGTTCAGGCTGGCGCTCGAGTCGTAGGTGCTGTCCAGCGTGTTGAGGGTCAGGCCACGGCGCTCGAAGCTGCCTGGATACGGCGTGAGGGTGACGGCCGCGAAGGGGGCGGCGCTGTGGTCGATGGTCTCCTTGATCATGCGCACGTTGGCCGCGTCGTAGCGGTAGCGCTGCTGCACCGCGAGGTCCCACGGGCCGCTGCCGCCCGTGCGGTCGTAGCGGCGGGCCTCGGCCAGGCGGTTGAGCTCGTCCCAGTCGTAGCGGTAGTGCTGCTCTTCCGCGCACACGCAGCCCGCCTCGAGCGCGGCCTTGCGGTCGCCGAAGCTGCTGGTGGCCGGGTCGAGGTCCTGGCATAGGGTGGTCTCGCTGCGGTCGTGGCACTCGCCGTGGACCGTCATGCCCACGACGCTGCCGCTCTCCCCGTAGTCCAGCCACACGTATCCGCCGCGGGGGACCGAGCTGGGGCCGCCGGGGGCGTCGCTGATGTTGGTGCTCAGGTAGAGGGCGCTCGGGCGGTGCGTGGGGCCCCAGCCGTTGAAGTCGGGCGCGTCGTTGCCGCTGGTGAGCAGGCCGGCCGAGCGCTCGTAGAACACGCCCGCGTCGTCCGTCCAGTCGGTCATGTTGGCGAGCCAGTCGTAGTCGTAGACCAGGTTGCGCACGCGGTCGGGCGCGTTGTTCGACACCATGGGGGCCGGGCGACGACGCATGGGGTCGCGCTGCTCGTGGGTGCTGCCGTCTTGGTTGGGGCGCGTGCGCTCCGAGCGCCAGTCCGTGGCCGCGTCCAGGTACGAGGGGTTCCACTGTCCCGAGGCGTCCATGTAGTGGATGTCGATCTCGTTAACCCGGTAGAGCGCGTCGTGGTCGATGGTCTGCTGCCACGGGCGATACCCCGCGGACCACTCGTTGTTGAGGCGCGCGTCGGTCACCACACGCAGGTTGCTCACCGCGTCCCACACGTAGTTGAAGTCGTGGACCCGGGTGACCGCGTTCAGCCCCGTGGTGGCCGGCGCGTTGCGCGTGGCCCATGAGCGCAGCACGCGCAGGCGCTCGTCGTAGCGCATCTCGGCGTGCAGGTCGTGAGTCACGCCCTGGTCGCCATAGTCGATGCGGATGGGCAGGCGATTGGCATCGTAGGTGATGTCCCGGACGATGGGCGTGCTGTACGCCGGGGTGGCGCTCGTGGACTGGTAGAACACGTCCAAGTTCACGGCGGTGGGCAGGCCCAGCTGGTTGTAGGACAGGCGGCCCCGCACCAGGGTCTGGGACACCGACGTCCCGTCGATGACATCGGGGTAGGTCATCTGTGTCGGGCGGCCGAGATTGTCGTACGCCGTCATCGTGAAGTAGGCGTTGGCGTTGTCGAACACTTGGTCACTCGGTGCCGCGGCCGTGTGCACGCCGTCGTCGTCCAGGTCTTCGGGGAGCGTTGGGTCCAGCGCTCGCGCCTCGGTGATGAGGCTCATGATCCGCACCGACACCTCGGCCTGGCCGCGCGCGTCGTAGACCGCCACGGAGGCTTGCGCACGGTCCACGGAGCCGGTGGCGCGCCCCACCAAGTGTGGTGTGGGGAAGAACGCCGTGACGAAGCCGCCGGTAAACTCGGGCTCCTCGTCGAAGTAGTAGCGGGCGTCCACATACTGCGCCGTGCCGCTACCAATCTCGCCCTCGGCGATGGCGCTCGCGGGCAGGGGATACACCGGCCGCGTGCCCGCCGGCAGGACCTCGTCGCACTCCACGTAGTCCTCGGCGATGAGGCGGCCAGCGTGGTCGTAGAAGAAGTTTTGGCCACAGCCGCGTGGGTCGCGCACCGCGATGGGGTCGCCCACGTCGTTGAAGAGGTAGCGCCACGTGCGGTTGGTCTCGTCCATGGACCAGGTCGCGCAGAGTCGCTGTCGGGGTCCACGCTCCCCCACGCGGCGGCCCAGCGGAGTCCACGTGGAACACACGGATGAGGAGCGGTTGCCCACCAGCGAGGTGGTCTCCACCGGAGCGGCGTCCGCCGTCTCGGCACGCAGCACCAGCGCCACGGCGTTGTCCGGGCGGTAGAGGGTGTAGAGCCGGTAGTACTCGTCCGCGTAGCCCTGCGACGCCCGGCGCTGGTGCAGCACCTGGTCATAGCTGCGCCCGTGTCCGTCCACCCGTGTCAGAGTGCACGTGTCCTTGAAGCGTGGGTCGTTGCTCAGGTCGAGCGCGTCACACACCACCGTGCTGGTGGCGCCGTAGCGGGTCTCGGTGCGCGAGCGGTCCTCTGCCCACGCCTTGGTCACGCGGCCAAAGGCGTCGTACTCCGCCTCGGTGAAGTACGCCGAAGGGCGCGCGAGCACGGTGTCGAGCGTGGGCATGGCCCCCGACACCAGGTCATTTTGGTAACCGAGGTAGGCTGTGCCGCGCGCGTTGAAGATGGTCACGCCGCTGCGCTCCCACTCCGTGCCGCTGCGCCGCGTGAGCGCGGCCCGCGCGCGCCCGAGCCCGTCCACGTAGGACACGCTCTCGATGTAGGCGGGCGCCGTGCAACCCACGTTGCCGTGATTCTGGAGCGCGGTGATGCGGCTCACCGGGCGGCCATCCACCACCAGGTCATACCGGAACGTCTGCACCGGCACGTCGATCATGGGGCAGTCGTTGAAGTTGGGGGGCGTCACGGCCGTGAGCCGCGCCAGGCCGTCATAGGCCACCGTGGTGGTCTGCCCGTTCGGGTCCGTGGCTGTGCGCAGCACGCCAAACCCTCGGTCCCACGTGGCGGTGGTCTCGACCATGCCAGAAGGGGATGGTGGCGTCACAGAAGGTCTGACCGTCGTAACCTGCCACTGCGATGCGCTCGGCCTGGGGGAGCTGCGCGTACGCGTCTTCGTACTCCACCTGGGCGTAGCGCAG